>NZ_JBEZZB010000201.1:0-16887 GCF_040638955.1 Actinoplanes sp. NPDC024001 | reverse complement strand
TCGGCGAGCCGGTGGACGCGCTGATCCACCTGGTGCCGGCGCCGCCCGCCCACGCCTCGATGCTGCGCCCCGGCGGTGTGCTGGTCTCGGCGACCACCCCGGCTCACGAGCTGCCGGCCGGGCCGTACCGGTCCCTGCACTTCATCGTCCGCAACGACCCGGCCGGCCTCGCCGCGCTGCTGGAACTCGCCGAGGCCGGCGCTCTGCGCATCGACGTCGCCGCCCGCCGGCCGCTCACCGACCTGGCCGCCGTGCACCACGAGGCCGAGGCGGGCACGCTGCCCGGCAAGACCCTGCTGCTGCCGGTCAGCGCTTGACGTTGTCGATCATCTTGAGCAGCACCTTCAGGGCGGCGACGTAGTCGGCGTCGTCGATCCCGGCGTGGATCCGGCTGCGGATCTCCGGCGCGAAACCCTTGAGGTCGAGCCGGGCCGCCTCCCCGGCCTCGGTGATCCACAGCCGGCCGTCGTCCTCGTCGAGGCGCAGCCAGCCGCGTTCGACGAGCACCTCGGCCTCGGCGGCCAGGTCGTCCTCGGCCCGCAGGTAGCCGGCCATCGCGTGGCGCAACTCGTCGACCGTGCGGCCGCCGCCGTCGGGGGAGAGGTCGGCGCTCGACAGGTTGCGCAACAGCCAGAACTGCGGCTGCGTGTAGCCGTGTTCGGCCTGCCGGGCGCGGGTGAAGGCGATCAGCGCCTGGTACGCGACCCCGGTCCAGTAGGCGGCCGGCTGTCCGGCCAGTTCAGCGTCGGTCATCGTCATGGCACCGACGCTAGAACCTGAAGTGAGGTTCACCTCAACCGGCGAAGATCAGATCGGCCCTATCCTGTGCGGATGTCCACACCTCCGGCCGTTCCGCGCGGCCTGTTCCACGCTGTCGCGGCCGGGTATTTGCTCGCCTGGCACGAACGGCGCCGCCTGCTCGCCGTGCAGCTGCCGATCGTGGCGGTGCTGCTCGCCGGCTCGCTGGCGCTGGAGCTGGCGGCCGGCTGGCGGAACGGCGTGCTGGTCGACGGCCGGCTGCTCGTCGACGACGACGCCGGCGGGTACGGCCTGGCCCGGTCGGTGCTGGTGGCGGCGTGCTGGCTGATCGCGCTGACAGCGGGGATGCTCGCGCTGACCGGGGTGGACCGGCCGGTCCGCAGCGCGGTGCGGCGGGTTCCGGCGGTGGTGGCCGGGGTGGCGCTGACGGCCGTCGTGTCGTGGCTGGTGCTGCGGATCCTGCCCAACTGGTTCGGTCTGCTGGTGGCGTTCGCGCTGGTGGGTCTGGTCGGGGCGCATCTGCTGCTGGTCATGGTGGTGACCGGGCCGAGTCTGATGGCGGCTGCGGCGGTGCTGGTGGGTGGGCTCGTCGCGGTGCTCATTCCGGGGTGGCTGGCCGGAGTGCTGCCCGCGGGGACCCCGGCGCTGATCGCCGACGCCGTCGAGGCTGCGGTGGTGATCGTGGCGGTGGCCGCCCAGGCGGGTGTCGTGGCGATCCATGCCCTGCCGGCGCCGTCGGGCCCGCCCTCACATAAGCCGGCTTCGGCCGGGTCGTCCCTCGAGGGCGTGCCCTCGCCGCCATCGGCGGAGCCCTCTCCTGACGCGTCCGAGCCGACTTCGGCCGGGTCGTCCCTCGGCGGCGTGCCCTCGCCGCCATCGGCGGGGCCCTCTCCTGATGAGGTGCCCGAGCCGACTTCGACCCGGCCCTCTCCCGGCGGCGTGTCCGAGCCGGCTTCGGCCGGGCCGTCCCTCGGCGGCGTGCCCGAGCCGGGATCCCCGGGGACTCGAAACGCCCGCTTCCTCTGGCCCGCGATCGTCGCCGTGGCGCTCCCGATCCTGATCACCGGCGCCGTCGCCGTGATCAACCCGTTCGGCGCCTTCGAGGCCCGGACGACAGACGGCCCGCCCTGGGGCGCCGCGGCCGTCGCCTGGCCCGCCGGGCAGCACCCGGTCATCGTCACCATGGGCGAGGTCCGCTTCTGCGACACCGACCTCTGCGACTCCTTCACCAGCCACGACGGCGGCCCGCCGGTGCACGACGGCTACGGCACGGCCGGCATCGGCACCGACGGCACCGCCGTCACGGCAGCGCTCACCGGCGGTGAGAACGACGGTGGCCCGTTCATCCACCACGCGCGGTGCACCCGCGACGACGGCTGCCGCGAGGCCTGGCTGCCGGTCCGCGCCTCGGCCCGCGAGACCTGGGACCCGGAACTCGGCCGGCCGGAACTCGCCACCTCCGCCGGCCCGGACGGCGCCGCCTGGTTCTTCGTGGCGATCCCGGCCAGCGCGGACCGCTACCGGCTGGCGCTGATCCGCTGCCCCGACACCGAGTGCGCGAAGCCGCAACGCCACGACGTCGGCTCGCACGAACGCCTGCCGGAGGACGGCTACCGCGACGGCTCCCGGGCCCGCCTGTCGATCGGCGCCGACGGCCGCCCGGTCGCCTCGCTGTGGAGCGGCCACGGCGTGCACCAGGTGACCTGCGGCCAGGTCCGCAAAGCCGACGTGTCCGGCGCGCCGCCGGAAGCCGTCTGGGCGGCCCCGGCAGCGCTCGGCCAGCAGGTCGCCGCGCTGCAGCCCGGCCGCCTGCAGATCGAGCACTTCGAACCGCTGGAGAACGGCGTCGCCGCCGAGTCGGGCGCGGTAGCCGTCGCCGGCGACACCGTCTACGCGGCGGAGGCGGTGACCAGCACCCGCCAGGACGGATTCCACGTCACGGTCGGCGAGGCGCCGCAGTTCTGGCGGCAGGTGCTGTGGCGGTGCACGTTCGCCCGCGAGTGCCACCGGGTGCCGCTCGACGTCTACGAGGGCCCGGCGAGACGCGAGATGCTGGCGCCCGGCCCCGACGGCCGCGTCCTGATCGTCCGAGAGGACCGAATCCTGCTGGTAGACCCAACCGTGTGAACCTGTGGTGCGCTCCGCAACTTCACACCGCGATCTGCATCCGTGTGCACAGCCCACGCAGCTCGCTCCCACCAGCCGCCCGCCGGGAACGTTCCAGCAGGGCCCGGGTCGTCTCCTGCGCCATCGCCGACGTGTGCAGATGCTGCGGGGCGATCCGTTCCGCGATCAGCAGGTAGCGGATCGCCTCCCGGTCCCGCCCACGAACCCGGGCCAGCGCCCGGGCGGTGTCCGCGTAGTAGAACACCTGCCGGAACCCGGCCGCGATGACCGCCGGATCAGTGCCCCGGGCGATGGCGACAGCCCGGCCGGGTTCACCGCCGTCCGCCTCGATGCCGATGCGCCAGATCGCGACGTTGGTCGGCCCGAAGTACAGCCCCATCGTGGCGGTCTCCCCGGTGCCCCGGGCCAGCGCGGCCGCCTCGTCCAGCCATGCCCGGCTGTCGCCGGGACGCCGGCTGCCACGGGCCGACTGCGCGCACATCAGCTGCAGCGTGCCCAGAACCGCGGTGCCGCCCGGCTTCCCGGTGTGCCCGCACAGGCCGTTCACCGCCCGCTCGGCGATCGCATACGCCCGCTCATACGACCCGCAGGCCGCCGCGGCGCACGCGCGGGCGTACTCCGCGTACCCCCGCAAGATGGGATCTTGAGCGGCGTGAGCCGCGTCCCGGCAGCGTTCCGCGCCCAGCCAGGCCTCCGCGGGACAGCCGAGGTTGCGCAGCACCGAGGACGCGATGAATGTCGCGTCGCACAGCTGCCGCAACGCGGCAGCCCGCTCCGGCCCAGCGCCGGCGGCGTGCAGCCCGCGCAGCAGATCCGGCAGCAGGCGGGCGGCGCCCGCGTAGTCACAGGCCCGCCGCAGCTGATCGACCAGCGCGAGGGCCCGGCCCAACTCGGCGGGCCGCCCCGGCGGCCGGTTCAAACCGCCGCGCTGCTCCGGCGGCTCGCGCAAGTCGCCGTGCCGCTCCGGCGGCTCGCTCAAGCCGCCGTGCTGCTCCGGCTGCCGGTTCGAGCCGCCGCCCTGCTCCAGCGGCTCATTGAGGTCGGCCTCGACGAGCGCCTGCCGCACCGCACTCACCCGAGCGTGCGCCGCGACCGCCTCGCGATCGGCGGCCGGCACCGCGGTGCCGGCCAGGTCGGTGGGGGAGCAGTCGAGCGCCGCCGCCAGGTCGGCCAGCATGAACCGGTTGTCGGCTGCCTGCAGCCCTCGTTCGATCCGGCTCCAGGAGGCGTGTGAGACGCCGGCGCGGCTGGCGGCGTACCGGATGCTCCAACCGCGCAGCAGGCGGCGGGCCCGGATGCGGTCGCCGATGCTCGATGGTGGCGTCATGCCCCCGAACGTAGGCCGGGCCCGGGCGGCAGCGGTACATGCCTGTACCGCGGGTCAGTCGCGCGGCCAGCCGGCCAGGCGTTCGCGCAGTTCGGCGATGGCCGCCGCGTCCAGCCCGTAGAGGGCGAACCGCCGGTCGTCGAGCCGGTCCAGGTAGCGGCCGGCGTCGGCGACCTCCTCCGGGTCCAGCGAGGGGTCGGCCGCGTGTGCCAGCTCCAGCACGCGCTCCAGCGGGTACCGGTCCAGGGCGGCCGCCACGTCGATGTAGTCGCGGACCTCGCGCCGGGTGACCAGCGCGGCCACCTTCGTGGCGACCAGGTCGTCGAGGTGCATCACCGGCCCGACGTCCATCACCACCGGCGCGCGGTTGCGGTCGAGCCGGCACAGGGTCAGTCGCAGCGCCCGGCTCTCGCCCGCCACCAGGAACTCCTGGATGTCCGCGTCCATGCCGGCGAACAGCTCGTCGGCCTCCTCACGCACCACGCGGTATCCGGCCGCGGTCAGCGCCGCCGTCACCTCCCCGGCGGCCGCGACCACCCCGCCGGCGGTGTCGGTGAACAGGTCGATGTCCTCGGTCGGCCGCGCCACGAGGCCGTTGACCAGCCAGGCGACGCCGCCGCCGAGGACGAACCCGTGCTTGTCCGCGACGTTCAGCGCGATCCGCGCCACGTCCCGGTAGAAGTCGTCGACGCTCACGCCGCGGCGCGGGCCCGCAGCCGCGGGTGGCGGGCCTCCCACGCGGCGCGCACGGCGCGCGGCAGGTTCAGCTCCGGCCAGACCCGGGCGAGGGTGGCGCCGTCGAGATATTCCCGCAGCTCGTCGACGCGGATGGCCTCGCGCAGCACATTCTCATACATCCACAGCAGCATGGTGTGCTGCCCCAGGTCGAAGGCCCGCTGCGGATGCCACCAGAGCCGCAACGGCAGCTCGACGATGCCGGTGGCCGGCCCGCGCAACTCACCCAGGGTGCCCGCCACGACCACCGGCCGATGCGGCCGGGCCAGGTGGATCACGGGGGCTGCGCTCGCGGACATGCGACCAGCCTAAACCGACATCCCGCCCGGAAGGCAAACTCCTAGAATCCTAGGATGCCTTAGAGCGAGTGCGACAGATCAAAAACCTTCGTCGTACGGGGAGAAAAGGTCCCGTTTCTCCCAGCGATCCCGGCACGACACCGGGCCCCAGGGCCCGCGCCGGGCGTAAGCACGGGGTTGCGCTCACGGAACCGATGAGTTCCGGCCTGCCCCGTGGTCCTACCCGCTGACGATCCACGACGAGGAGGACCCCCGATGCGCAAGATCGTGCTCTACTCGCTGCTGTCGCTGGACGGTGTGGCGGAGCACCCCGACCGGTACGTCTTCGAGTTCGACGAGGTGATGGACGCCAACCTGGCCCGGGTGATCAGCTCGCAGGACGCCGTGGTGCTGGGCCGGCGCACCTACGACGACTGGGCGCCCTACTGGCCGACCGGCGAGCACCAGCCGTTCGCCGACTTCATCAACGCGGTGCCCAAGCACGTCGTCACCTCGACCGAGCCGACCGTCCCGTGGGCGAACACCGAGGTGGTCCCCGGTGACGTCACCAAGCATCTGCGGCAGTTGCGGGAGCAGCCCGGCGGCGACATCGGCGTGCACGGCAGCATCGTGCTCGCCCGCTCCCTGCTGGCCGCCGACCTGATCGACGAGCTGCGGCTGGTGATCACCCCGGTCCAGGCGGGGGAGGGCCGCCGCCTGTTCGCCGACGGCGACGTGCCGCGCCGCTTCACCCTGACCATGGCCGAGGCGTCCCCGTCCGGCGCCCTGCTCGCCGACTACACGGTCCGCCGCGACTGACTCAGCCGAGCCGGGTGCGGACGACCAGGTCGTGCAGCTCGGCGACCGCGCCCGGGTCGGCGTGGTCCGGCAGGGCCGACTCCTCGCGGGCCCGCTCCAGCTCGGCGCGCAGCGCGGGCACGTCCGCGGCGAGCCGCTGCGCCACGCCGTCCGGCAGCGGCCCGTGCTCCGCCTCCCGCTTGGCGGCGATCAGGTCCGGCACGTAGTCCAGCCGCCCGCCGAGCACCCCGAGGTCGGTCTCGAGGCGCCCGGTGCGCATCAGGTGGATGCCGGTGAGCAGCACCCGCAGCGTGTAGAGGGCCGGTTTCAGCTCGCCGGTGCGGGCATGGAGCCGTTCCTGGGTCGCGGCGAACCCCAGGTAGTGGTGCGCGTGGTGCCGGGTGATCAGGCCCGGCGCCAGGGCGATGAGCTGTTCGTGGACCGGCGTGGTGACCACCACGAGCGGGGAGAGCAGCTGCTCCAGCACGTACCCGTTGCGGCTGTTGAGCAGCCGGGCGAACTTGAGCAGGTCGTGGCTGACCACGTCGAGCTCCACACCGTCGCGGACACCGTCGTGCTGCAGCGTCTCCGGTCCGGTGCGCAGCCCGACGACCTCGGCGGCCGGGAGCAGGTGGGCGGCGCGCAGGTCGAGGTCGGAGTCGACGGAGGCGAAGCCGTACAGGTGGGCGCCGCTGACCGTGGCGAACAGCAGCGGGTAGGGGAGCGCGGTGGCGGCCTCGGCCGCCCACCGCGGCACCGTGACCGTCATCGCGGGTCCTCCAGGTGGCGTTCGCGCACCTCGTGCAGCAGGGCGTCGATCCGGGCCCGGTCCGGCTGGTCGGGCAGGCTGGTGGCGGCGGCCGCGTCGGCGAGATCGGTGAGCAGGTCGCCGGCCCAGGCGGTGACGTCCGGCCAGGGGACCTCGCCCCGCTTGACCGCGAGCAGGCGGTCGCGCAGGTGGCTGACGTCGACCAGGACCTCGCCGGTGCGCAGCACGTGGGCGCCGGCGTGCAGCAGCCGGATCATGTGCATGGCCTGCTTGTGGTTGGTCTCGCCGGTGCGCTCGCGGCGGGCGGTGACCCGGTTGAGCTGGTCGCGGGCGTAGTTGCCGTAGGTGTCGGCGACCCGCCGGGACAGGAAGGCGCCGCGTGCCTCCCGCAGGCGGGCGCCGTCCGAAGTGATCGTCTCGACGAGCGGTGACCACAGCACTTCCAGGACGGTCGGGTTGGCCTGCAGCGCGAGCACGCAGAACCGCTCGATCTCCCAGGAGAACTGCTCGTCGAGCGGCCCGTCCAGGTGGGTGGGCGGCTTGTCGAGGCGCCAGAAGGCGCGGGTGGGTGCCACGAAGACACCCCGGCGGTCGTGGTCGGAGCCCGGACCGTGCAGTCCGTAGGCGCGGGAGCCGACCACGACCCCCAGAGCGGTGGGAAGATCAGGCGACAATGCCGTCGATCTCGTCGAGTTCCTCGCGGGTCAGCGGCGCGCCGTCGAGCGCGGCGATGTTGTTCTCCAGCTGGGCGACGCTGGAGGCGCCGATGATCAGGCTGGTCATCCGCGGGTCGCGCAGCGCCCACGACAGGGCCAGCTGGGCCAGGGACTGGCCGCGCCGCTTGGCGACGTCGTTGAGCGCGTGCAGCCGGCCCATGGTGGCCGTGTCCAGGGCGCTCTCGTTGAGGAACACGCTGGTGCGGATCCGCGAGTCCTCCGGGATGCCGGTCAGGTAGCGGTCGGTGAGCAGGCCCTGCTGCAGGGGGCTGAACGCGATGCAGCCCGCGCCGGCCTCCTCCAGGGTGTCCAGCAGCCCGTCCTGCTCGATCCAGCGGTTGAGGATCGAGTACGACGGCTGGTGGATCAGCAGCGGGGTGCCGAGCTCCCGCAGGATCCGGGCGGCCTCCCGGGCCTCGGCGCTCTTGTAGTTGCTGATCCCGACGTACTGCGCCTTGCCGGCCCGCACGACCGCGTCCAGCGCGGTCATCGTCTCCTCCAGCGGCGTCGAGGGGTCGGGCCGGTGGTGGTAGAACACGTCGACGTAGTCGAGGCCGAGTCGCTGCAGCGACTGGTCGAGCGAGGCCACCAGGTACTTGCGGGAGCCCCAGTCGCCGTACGGGCCGTCCCACATGGTGTAGCCGGCCTTGGTCGAGATGACCAGCTCGTCGCGGTGCGCCCGCAGGTCACTGGCGAGCAGCCGGCCGAAGTTGGACTCGGCGCTGCCGGGCGGCGGGCCGTAGTTGTTGGCCAGGTCGAAGTGGGTGACGCCGAGGTCGAAGGCGCGGCGGACGATGGCGCGCTGACGGTCGAGGGGCCGGGTGTCGCCGAAGTTGTGCCACAGGCCGAGGGAGATGGCGGGCAGTTGGAGCCCGCTGCGCCCGGCGCGGCGGTAGGTCATCTTGGTGTAGCGGTCGTCCGCAGGGAAGTACGTCACAGCACACACCCTAGGGTTGTCGGTCCGGACCGTGTGCGCTGGTAGGTTGAGTGCTGCCGGCTACACCCACGCGGGAGAGACCTGGAGTCCCAGGCGCCGAAGGGGCAAATCCTCCCCGGAACCTCTCAGGCAAAAGGACCGCGAGGGCAGGCGACTCTGAAGTGCCCGGCTGGGTATGACAGAGGGGGAGGTTGCATGTCGACCTTCTCGAGCCTTGGAGTCGCCCATGACGTCGCCGTTCGTTTCCCGTCACATCGGTCCGGACCCGGACGAGCAGACCCACATGCTCAAGGCGATCGGGTACAACTCGGTCGGCGAGCTGATGGACGCCGCGATCCCCGAGGTGATCCGCTGGCACGGTGAGCTGGACCTGCCGGCCGGGATCTCCGAGGAGGAGGCGATCGCCGAGCTGCGCATGATCGCCGGGCGCAACACTGTGTCCACGTCGATGATCGGGCTGGGCTACTACGGCACCCACACCCCGGCGGTGATCAAGCGGAACGTGCTGGAGAACCCGGCGTGGTACACGGCTTACACGCCGTATCAGCCGGAGATCAGCCAGGGCCGCCTGGAGGCGCTGCTGAACTTCCAGACCATGGTCACCGACCTGACCGGGCTGGCCACGGCGAACGCGTCGATGCTGGACGAGGCCACGGCGGTCGCCGAGGCCATGACGCTCGCGCGCCGTGCCTCCAAGGTCAAGAGCAATGTGTACGCGGTGGACGCCGACACGTTCCCGCAGACCCTGTCGGTGCTGCGGACCCGGGCCGAGCCGCTCGGCATCGAGATCCGCCTGGTCGACGTCGAGGACGACGAGCTGCCGGGCGAGTTCTTCGGCCTGCACCTGCAGTACCCGGGCGCGTCCGGCGCGGTCCGCGACCATGCCGCGCTGATCGAGGCCGCCCACGCGAAGGGCGCCCTGGTCACGGTGGCGGCCGACCTGCTCGCGCTGACGCTGCTGCGGGAGCCGGGTGCGATCGGCGCGGACATCGCGGCCGGCACGACGCAGCGCTTCGGCGTACCCCTGGGGTTCGGTGGCCCGCACGCGGGCTACCTGGCGGTGCGTGCCGGGCTGGAGCGCTCGCTGCCGGGCCGGCTGGTCGGCGTCTCGAAGGACGCCGACGGCGCGCCGGCCTACCGGCTCGCGCTGCAGACGCGTGAGCAGCACATCCGCCGGGAGAAGGCGACCAGCAACATCTGTACGGCGCAGGTGCTGCTGGCCGTGATGGCCAGCATGTACGCGGTGTACCACGGGCCGGCCGGGCTGCGGGCGATCGCCCAGCGCACCCACGACCACGCCCGGGCGCTGGCCGGTGGCCTGTCCGCGGCCGGGGTCGAGGTGGCGCACGCGGCGTTCTTCGACACGGTGACCGCGAGGGTGCCGGGCCGGGCCGCCGAGGTCGTGGCGGAGGCCTACAACCGCGGCATCGACGTGCGGCTGGTCGACGACGATCACGTGTCGGTGTCGGCCGACGAGACCACGAACGACATGGACGTCGCGCTGGTCCTGGAGGCGTTCGGGGCGGCCGTCGCGGCGCCCGCCGAGAGCGCGGTCAAGTCGCTGGCGCGCTCCTCGGAGTACCTGACGCACCCGGTGTTCAACACCCACCACTCCGAGACGAACATGCTGCGCTACCTGCGCACCCTGTCCGACCGGGACTACGCGCTGGACCGCGGCATGATCCCGCTGGGCTCGTGCACGATGAAGCTGAACGCCACCGCCGAGATGGAGGCGGTCACCTGGCCGGAGTTCGCGACCATCCATCCGTTCGCGCCGGCGTCGCAGACCGAGGGCTACGAGGCCCTGGTGGCGCAGCTGGAGGGCTGGCTGGCCGAGATCACCGGGTACGACGCGGTGAGCGTGCAGCCGAACGCCGGCTCGCAGGGTGAGCTGGCCGGTCTGCTGGCGATCCGCGGCTACCACCGCTCCCGGGGCGAGGAGCACCGCGACGTGTGCCTGATCCCGTCGTCGGCGCACGGCACGAACGCGGCCAGCGCGGTGATGGCCGGGATGCGGGTCGTGGTGGTGGCCTGTGACGCGGACGGCAACGTCGACATGACCGACCTGGCCGCCAAGATTGAGAAGCACCGGGACACGCTGTCCGCGATCATGGTGACCTACCCGTCGACGCACGGCGTCTACGAGACCGGCATCGCCGACCTGTGCGCCCAGGTGCACGAGGCCGGCGGTCAGGTGTACGTGGACGGCGCCAACCTGAACGCGCTGGTCGGGTTCGCCAAGCCGGGCCAGTTCGGCGCGGACGTGTCGCACCTGAACCTGCACAAGACGTTCTGCATCCCGCACGGCGGCGGTGGCCCCGGCGTCGGCCCGGTCGCGGTCCGGCAGCACCTGGCCGAGTTCCTGCCCGGCAACCCGCTGGAGCCGGGTGAGCACCACGCGGTGTCGGCGGCGGCGCACGGTTCGGCGGGCATCCTGCCGATCTCGTGGGCGTACCTGCGGATGATGGGCCCGGACGGCCTCGCCGCGGCGACCGCGACGGCGGTGCTGGCGGCCAACTACGTGGCGGCGCGGCTGCGTGAGCACTACCCGGTGCTGTACGCGGGCAACAACGGCCTGGTCGCGCACGAGTGCATCCTCGACCTGCGGCCGATCACGAAGGCCACCGGCGTCTCGGTGGACGACGTGGCGAAGCGGCTGATCGACTACGGGTTCCACGCGCCGACGATGTCGTTCCCGGTGGCCGGCACCCTGATGGTGGAGCCGACCGAGAGCGAGGACCTGGCCGAGCTGGACCGGTTCGTGGCCGCGATGATCGCCATCAAGGGCGAGATCGACCAGGTGGCGGCGGGCGTGTGGCCGAAGGACGACAACCCGCTGTCCAACGCCCCGCACACCGCTTCGTCGGTGTCGGCGGACGAGTGGGCTCACCCGTACCCGCGGTCGGTGGCCGCCTACCCGGAGGGCGTGGACCGGACGGCGAAGTACTGGCCGCCGGTGCGCCGCATCGACGGGGCGTTCGGGGACCGTAACCTGGTCTGCTCGTGCCCCTCGCCGGAGGCGTTCGAGAGCTGACCCGTCCGGATGGTCGGTGCAAGCGCAGGTCGTGGTCCTCAATGATCGCGGCCTGCGCCGTCAGTTGGTTACGCTCAGTAGTGTGTCAGGCGGCGAGCGCGTGCGGTGCGGGGCCCCGGTGCGGCTCGATCATCGTGCCGTCCGGGAGCAGCTCCCCGGTGTCCTCGAAGACGATGACACCGTTGCAGAGCAGGCTCCAGCCTTGCTCCCGGAACGTCGCGATGATCCGGGCGGCCTCACGGTCGATGGCCTCGGCTGGTGGGCAGGGGATCAGGTGCTGGCACATCTTGTGGTTCTCCGGTTTGGGGGCTGTGTGAAGGTTCACAAAGACAGTGACGGACGTTACCTCACATCGAACGACAACGGTTCAACCCGGTGACGCGATTCGGGGTTCGATCCGCCTCTCACATGGTCCACGGGACGGAGATCAACGACCACTCTCCGCGACCTCCTCTCGGCGTGCCGCCGGGCGCTCCGACGGCCTGCCAAGCCCGCCACCACGCGTTGCGTGACTTCCGATGGCACCAGGGTGATCCCGGTGACCCTGCCGAGCTTCTGTCCGACTTCCTGGCCGCCAACGGACTGCCGGTGCGAAACCTTGGCCGAACGGATGACAAAAACAGGACGTTCGGCGATAGCACTATTTGCGGAGCAGCACTCTACGTATCCGCGGATGCCGGATCCGTAATGGCTGGTGGGACCGTCGGCGCGGCGACCCCGGTGCCCGGCATCCCGGACGTCTACGCGGTCGTCTACGAGCACACCCCGAAGCCCGCCCGCGCCGCCTGGGGCGGCGCCTGGACCCTCGGCCCGTGGCGGGAGAGCTGGACCCGCGCCGAGCACGCGAACGCCGTCGAAGAGGTCCGCGCCGCCATCGGCCGCGGCGACGTCTACCAGGTCAACATGGTCGGCCACGGCTCGGCCGGCTACACCGGGGACCCGGGCCCGGCGCTGCGCCGGGTCGCCGCGCTGCGCGGCGCCCGCTACGGCGGGGTCCTCGCCGGCGACGGCTGGGCGCTGGCCACCGCCTCCCCGGAGACGCTGGTCGAGGTCCGCGACGGCCGGGTGATCACCCGGCCGATCAAGGGCACCCGGCCGGCCACCGAGGCCGGCCGGCGCGAACTGCTGGCCAGCCCCAAGGAACGCGCCGAGCACGTGATGATCGTCGACCTGGAGCGCAACGACCTCGCCCGGCTGCCCGGCACCGGACCGGTGACCGTGGACGAGCTGTTCGCCGTACGCCGCTGGTGTGGTCTCTGGCAGGCCGAGTCGGTGGTCTCCGCGCCGTTGCGGGCGCAGGTCGGCCTCGCCGACCTGCTGCGCGCGGTCTGTCCCGGCGGCAGCGTGACCGGCGCGCCCAAGCTGGCCGCGCTGGAGCGCATCGCCGCGCTGGAACCGGCCGGCCGCGGCGTCAGCATGGGCGCGGTCGGCTGGCTCGGCCACGACCACCTGGATCTGGGCCTGACCATCCGCACCGTGGCCGTCGACGGCGCCCGGGTGCACACCTGGGCCGGCGGCGGGATCACCGCCGACAGCGACCCGATCGCCGAGGTCGACGAGGCCGCCGCCAAGGTCGCCCCGATCCGCGCGGCCCTGGCCGGCCTGACCACAGGGGCCGCATAGCCCACTGCCGGCCCTCTCTACCCAAAGCGTGCCAGTGTCCTGCTCGACCGCCCCCACCGGTGGCGGGAAAGCGCTTACGTTGGCGCACGACGGGGCACCCAGAGAAGGCGAATCGCAGTGCTAGAACTCCTCGAACGACCGGCGCCGAGCCAGGAGTTCGCGCGCTTCGCGCACTCCGGCGCGGCACGGCTGCGCAGCAGCGCCTTCCAGCTCTGCCGCGACTGGCATCTGGCCCAGGACCTCACCCAGACCACGCTGACCAGGCTCTATCTGAGCTGGGGGCGGGCCGCCGAGAGCGACAACCTGTCGGCGTACGCCCACAAGGTGCTGCTGCGGGTCTACCTGGACCACCGGCGCCGCCGCAGCAACGGGGAGAGCGTCACCGGCATCCTGCGCGAACCGGTCTACACGATGAACCCGGAACTGCGGCTGGCCATGCTCGACGCCCTCGGGCAGCTGCCCGCCCGCGACCGCGAGATCGTGGTGCTGCGCTATTTCGCCGACCACAGCGTCGAGCAGGTCGCCGCCGAGATGGGCCTGCCGGTCACCGTGGTGAAGAGCCAGACCCGCCGCTCGCTGATGAAGCTGCGGCAGCTGCTGCGCCCGGACCGGGCCGCCCTCTTCGGGTAATGACCGGATAGCCTTCGAGCCATGACAGTGCGGCCCATTCGGCTCTACGGTGACCCGGTCCTGCGCACGCCCGCCGACCCGGTCACCGACTTCGACGCGCAGCTGCGCGAGATCGTGCGTGACCTGGAGGACACCGTCCGCGAGCCGGGCCGGGCCGGGGTGGCCGGTCCGCAGATCGGCGTCAGCCTGCGGGTGTTCTCCTACAACGTGGCCGGCCAGGTCGGGCACCTGGTCAACCCGGTGCTCTCCGACTTCGAGGGCGAGCAGACCGACGAGGAGGGCTGTCTGTCGCTGCCCGGCCTCGGCTACCCCACCAGCCGCGCGCTGAAGGTCACCGCGGCCGGTTACGACCAGCACGGCGAGCCGCTGGTCATCCACGGCACCGGCTTCCTGGCCCGGGCCCTGCAGCACGAGACCGACCACCTCGACGGGCGGCTCTACGTCGACACGCTCACCGGTGACGTCCGCCGGCAGGCCCTGCGCGAGCTGCGCCGCGTGGTCCCGCGGTGACGGCTCGCGACTACCGGCAGATCGCCGCCGAGGGCACCCCGACCGGGTGGTTCGAGACGCTGTACGCGGAGGCCGGCGCGGGCCGGGCCGAGGTGCCGTGGGACATCGCGGAGCCCAGCGCCCACCTGCGCGACTTTCCGCTGCCGCCGGGCGAGGGCCGGCGCGCGCTCGTGGTCGGCTGCGGCAACGGCCGCGACGCGGAACACCTTGCGGCGGCCGGATATGTGACGACCGCCTTCGACATCGCGCCGAGCGCGGTCGAGCTGGCCCGCAGCCGGCACCCGGACTCGCCGGTCGTCTACCTGGTGGCCGACCTGCTGGCCGCGCCGGCGTCCTGGCGGCACGCCTTCGACCTGGTGCTGGAGAGCAACAACATCCAGGCACTGCCCGCGTCGATCCGGGCCGCGGCGATCACGGCGGCCGGCACGTTCGTCGCGCCCGGCGGCACGCTGCTGGTCATCGCCGCCGCAGCGGTCGCCCGGGCCGGGGACGGACCGCCGTGGCCGCTGACCCGCGAGGAGATCGACGGGTTCGCGGTGGACGGGCTGCGGACGGTCTCGGTCGAGCACCGGGCGGCGCCGGACACCACGTTCCCGGGGCGGTGGCGGGCGGTGTTCGTACGCGAATCTGCGTAGACCCGCAGCCGCCCGGCGGCGGATGGCGGACGCGGCCCGGCGGGCCACGCTGAGGGCATGCCTCAGCGTGCCGTGTCCCTGTTGCTCGTGGTCGCCGTCGTCGCCGCGGCGGCGCTGACCGTCATCTTCCTCGCCACCGGCCCGCACGACGCCGTTCTGGTGGTGCACGTGCTGACCGCGGCGGTCGCGCTCGTGCTGGGGCCGGTGCAGTTCCGCGCCCGGCGGCGCTGGCACCGTGCGGCCGGGCGGGTCTATCTGCTCGCCGGGGTGCTGCCGTCGGCGGTGACAGCCATCCCGGTCGCGATCTACTCCGGGCGGCCGCTGACCCAGGTGGGGCTCAGCGTGGCGGCGGTGCTGTGGCTGATCACGGCCGGACTGGCCTACCGGGCCGCGCGGCGGCGGGACCTCACCGCGCACCGCGAGTGGATGATGCGCAACTACGCGCTGACGTTCCTGGCGGTCACGGCGCGGGTGCTGGTGCCGCTGATGATGCTGGCCGGGCTGGCCACCGGCGCCGGCGCCGCTCCCGAGACGCTGATCCCGGTCGGGCAGATCCTCGGCTGGGTGGTCAACCTGGCCGTCGTGGAGGTCCTCATCCGGCGGCGGCGTGGCGCACCGGCTGTGAGGCGCACCCCGGCACGCGGGCGCATCATGAGCCGATGAGGTTCGGCCGCAAGCCAGCACCGACCGGGCCCGGCTCGGTCGTCGTCCACGGCGACAACCACGCCGCGATCTCCACCTCGGTCACCATCGGGGCGCAGCGCGGCGAGCCGGCGTGGCCGTGCCGCGTCGGGCTGGTGCCGCGGCTCGCCGACTGCTTCCAGCCGCGCGAGACCGGTGACCGCTCCGCGGTGCTCACCGGGCTCGGCGGGGTCGGCAAGACCCAGCTCGCCGCCGGCATCGCCGAACAGCTGTGGGCCGCCAACCGGGTGGATCTGCTGGTGTGGGTGCCCGCCACGTCCCGGCAGGCGATCGTCGACCGCTACGCGCAGGCCGCGGCCGACCTGGCCCTGCCCGGGGCGGACGGCACCGACACCGAACAGGACGCGGGACGGTTCCTCGCCTGGCTCGCCGGCAGCGGCCGGCCGTGGCTGGTCGTGCTCGACGACCTCACCGAGGCGGCCGACCTGAAAGGGCTGTGGCCGCCGGAGCGCCCGCACGGCCGGACCGTCATCACCACCCGGTTGCGCGGGGCCGCGCTGACCGGCGGCGGCTGCCGGCTCGTACCGGTGGAGACGTTCACCGCGGCCGAGGCGGCGGCCTTCGTGCACGCCCGGCTCGCCGCGGTGGCGCAGCTGGACGACGACGCCGGCGGGGTCGCCGCCGACCTGGGCATGCTGCCGCTGGCACTGTCCCAGGCGACCGCGTTCATGATCGACGAGGAGGTGCCGTGCAGCGAGTACCGGCGCCGCTTCGCCGACCGGCGGCGCGTCCTCGACGACCTGGTGCCGGAGCCGGCCGAGCTGCCGGAGGACTACTCACGGACGGTCGCCGCCACCCTGTCACTGTCGGTGGAGGCCGCCGACCGGGCCCGGCCGGCCGGGATGGGCTCGGTGCTGCTGCGGGTGGCCGCCGTGCTCGACCCGGCCGGCATCCCGGCCGCGCTGTTCACCACCTCGCCGGCGCGCAACTGGATCGCCTACGCCCGCGGCCAGGACACCCCGCAGCCGCCGGACGTCGACGCGGTCCGCTCCGGGCTGCGGGTGCTGCACCGGCTCAACCTGGTCACCGCGGCCGACGGGGTGGTGTCGGTGCACGCGCTGGTGCAGCGGGTCGTCCGTGACCCGCTGAGCGACGAGGACCTGGCCGAGGTGGCCTGGGCCGCCGCCGACGCGCTGCTGGAGATCTGGCCCGAGGTGGAACGCGACACCGCCCTCGCGCAGCGGCTACGCAGCAACGCCGGCACGGTGAGCCGGCACGGCGGGGACGAGCTGCTCGGCCCGGAAACCCACCCGATCCTGC
Organism: Actinoplanes sp. NPDC024001; assembly: GCF_040638955.1. Lineage (NCBI taxonomy): Bacteria > Bacillati > Actinomycetota > Actinomycetes > Micromonosporales > Micromonosporaceae > Actinoplanes > Actinoplanes sp. NPDC024001. The sequence goes on along the minus strand of NZ_JBEZZB010000201.1, from coordinate 47 downwards.
GCCGGGCGGTGCTCAGCCGGGGCCGGGCCGGCGACCCGGCCGGCGCC
>NZ_JBEZZB010000200.1:0-17200 GCF_040638955.1 Actinoplanes sp. NPDC024001 | reverse complement strand
GGGTGCTCGTCCTGGAGAAGGAAACCGAGCCCGCCTCGTTCGTCCTGTGCACGCCGCGGCGCTGCACGCCCCGCACGTCGGGCGGGTCAGCGACGACGAGTTCCGCGCGGTCAACGTCGAGCTCACCGGCGCGCTGGCCGCGGAGGCCGCGCGGGCCGGGGTGCGGCGCGTCGTCTACATCAGCAGCACCAGCGTGTACGGCCACGCCCTGGTCCCCACCGACCGCGCGGTCTGGGTCGACGAGAGTCTGCGGCCGCGGCCCCGCGACATCTACGACGAGACCAAACTGGCCGCCGAGGAGCTGGTCGCTGCCGGGCCGGTGCCGGCGGTCGTGCTGCGCATCGCCCGCTGTTTCCCGGAGCCGCTGCCGGTGCGGGCCGTGCACCTGCTGCACCGCGGGGTGGGACTGTCCGACGTGGCGGCGGCCGCCCGCGCCGCCGCCGAGCACGGCACGGTGACCGGCACGTTCACCATCGCCGGGCGCTACCCGTTTCGCCGGGCGGACTGCGCCGCCGTGCACCGCAACGCGGCGGCGCTGATCGCCGAGCGGCTGCCCGCGGTGGCGGCGGCGTTCCGGGACCGCGGGTGGGCACTGCCGCGCTCGCTCGACCGGGTCTACGACTCCCGCGCCGCCACGGCGGCCTTCGGGTATCAGCCGGCCTTCGGCGTGCTCGACCTGCTGCGCGCGGCCGGCTGACCGGCGCGAGCAGCAGGTCACGCGCACACCCTCAACTCGCCCGCACAAGCTGATCCTGGGGCGTGGCCGGGGCGCCGCCCTGACCGCAGTGCCGGCACCTGCCGCGCCGGCGCAGGTGGTACAGGTAGGTGGCGGCGCCGAGGCCCGCGCCCCAGGCCAGCCAGAAGACGCTGGGCAGCCACAGCGCCCAGCTGGTGCGGGTTTCCGGGGTCCAGAGCATCATCAGCCCGGCCGGGATGATGCAGACGGCGACGATCGACGCCGGGATGATCGCGAGGGCCGGCGGCACCGGGCGGCCGCGCTTGAACCAGATCCACCGGGGGTAGACCTCGCCCCACCGGCTGACCAGGCCGTGGGTGAGCACGCCGCCGGCCGCGGACGCGACGGCGCAGCCCAGTCCGATGCCGAGCATGCCGGGCGTGTCCTGCATCAGCCGCAGGAAGTCGGGGCTGATGCCGAGTGGATGGCCGAGGAACCAGGCCACTCTGGTGATCTCGTAGGGCAGCGGCGCCAGCACGGCGACCACGACCGCGATGCGGCCCCACCGCAGCAGCGCCGCCCGGGTCGGGCCTGCGCCGACCGCGCCGTGCCGCCGGCCGCAGTTGCCGCAGCCGCCGCGCACCCGGCGCTGATAGGCCACGGTGGTCGCGGCCCAGAGCAGACCACCGACGAAAATGATGATCAGGTTGACGCGGTGCCAGTAGAGGATGTCGCCGATGCCCTCCTGCTCGCCCGGCACCCCGGTGAAGGTGAACACCAGCAGCAGCGGCGCGAACGCCACCAGGGCGATCATCGTGTAGTCGGGGATGAGCAGGGTCAGCGCCGCCGCGCTGATCCAGCCGGCCGCGATCAGCGCCGTGGCGGCCCGGCCGGATCCTCGCCCGCGGGCCATGGCCAGGGCGGCGACCGCGCCGAGCAGCCCGAGCACCGCCATGACCGGCGCGACGATCTCGGCGGGGCTGCCCTCCAGGATCGATCCCGACGCCCGGTCCTCGTGGACGGGGCCGAACGGGAAGCCCCGGCCGCCGGCCGTCCAGTACCACCCGAGCAGGCCGTACAGCAGGGACCAGCCGGCTGCCGCATACCCGGCCCACGACGGCCAGCGCACCATCAAAGCGACCATGACACTCCTCGATCCCGCGGTGGAACTCGACGTGATCGAGCATCGCCGCGCGAGCGGGGCGGGCGGATCCCTCCGCCGGGCCAGCCGGCTCCCCCGGCCGGGGGAGCCGGCGGTGCGCCGTCAGCGGGCCGGCTCAGGTGAGGAAGTCGCGCAGTGACTGCGATCGTGCGGGGTGTCGCAGCTTCGACATCGTCCGCGATTCGATCTGCCGGATCCGTTCCCGGGTGACGCCGTAGACCTTGCCGATCTCGTCCAGCGTGTGCGGTGTGCCGTCGCACAGCCCGAAGCGCAGCCGGACGATCCCGGCCTCCCGGTCGGTGAGAGTCGCCAGGACCGCGTCGAGCTGGTCCTGCAGCAGGGTGAAGCTGACCGCGTCGAGGGCCACGACCGCGTCGGTGTCCTCGATGAAGTCACCGATGTGCGCCTCGCCCTCCGAGCCGAAGGTCTGATCCAGGGAGATCGGCTCGCGTGCGTACTGCTCGATCTCCAGCACCCGCTCCGGGGAGACGTCGAGTTCCCTGGCCAGTTCCGCCACCGTGGCCTCGCGGCCGTGCTGCTGAAGCAGGTCCCGGCGCAGCCGGGTGAGCTTGTTGATCACCTCGATCATGTGCACCGGGATGCGGATGGTGCGGGCCTGGTCCGCCGTGGCCCGGCTGATCGCCTGCCGGATCCACCAGGTGGCGTAGGTGGAGAACTTGTAGCCCTTGGCGTAGTCGAACTTCTCGACGGCACGGATCAGGCCGACGTTGCCCTCCTGGATGAGATCCAGGAACGGCATGTTGCGCCCGGCGTAGCGCTTGGCGATGCTGACCACCAGACGCAGGTTGGCCTCCAGCAGATGAGCCTTCGCCCGGTCCCCGTCGCGGCACACCCATCGCAGCTCTCGCAGCCGGCTGTCGGATTGCGGCTTCTCCGCCTCGTCGTGGGCACGCACCAGCTCCCGGGCGTACACACCCGCCTCGATGCGTTTGGCGATGCCGACTTCCTGTTCGGCGGTGAGCAGCGGCACCCGGCCGATCTCGCGCAGGTAGGCCCGGACGGCATCGGCCGTGACCGGGGCCTGGGCCCGCTCTCTCAGCGCGGCCTCGGTCTCCTGGCCGTCGGCGAAGAAGTCGTCATCGGCCCCACGCCCACCGTCCACAGCACTCGACATCAACCGGCTCCCGGCATGGTCGCGTAGGCGTCGCAGGCAAACCGAAACCGCTGCGGGGGGCCTCTGGTCTTCGGCGGTGCGGCCCGAAGCTCGTTCATCGTAGCCGTTGGCGACGGTGACGACGCGATCTCAGGCCGGGCCGCGCGGGCGGTGCCGGGAGTTGCGGTATTCGGCGACGACCAGTTCGGTCAGTTCCTCCAGGGAGGTGTCGGTGGCCCGCTTGTCGAAGGTGATCTCGCCGCGCTGCAGCAGGTTCACCCGGTCGCACACGTCGAGGACCTGGGCGTAGTTGTGGGCGATGATGATGACCGACACCTGGCCACGCTGTTTCAGGTCGCGGATCAGGTCGAGGATCAGCGTGCCCTCCTTGGCGCCCATCGCCGCGAGGGGTTCGTCGAGCAGCAGGATCCTCGCGTCGGAGTAGACCGAGCGGGCGACCGCGATGGCCTGGCGCTGGCCGCCGGAGAGTTTGGCGACCTCGACGGTGACGTCCGGCAGGTTCACCCCCATGTCGCGCAGGTGCTGCTCGGCGAGGCGGCGCATGGCCCGGTTGTTCAGCAGCGGCCAGCGCACCAGCTCCCGGTTGAGGAACATGTTGTGGTAGACCGACAGCTCGTTGACCAGCGCCAGGTCCTGGTAGACGGTGTCGATGCCGAGCGAGCGGGCGTGGTCGACGCTGCGCAGCACCACGTCGGCGCCGTCGACGACGATGCGCCCGGAGTCGGGCCGGTGAAAACCGCAGATGATCTTCATGAGGGTGGATTTGCCGGCGCCGTTGTCGCCGATCAGGCCGAGCACCTCGCCCTTGGCGACGTGCAGGTTCACGTCGCGCAGGGCGGTGAGCGCGCCGAAGCGTTTCGCCACGTTGAGCACGCGCAGCGCGTCGTCGGCCATCAGCTTCTCCCCGCTCGGCGTAGTCGCGACAGGTACTGGTTGGCGATCATCGAGACCAGGATGGCGAGGCCGAGGATCAGGTAGATGGTGTTGGCGCTGTAGCCGATCAGGTTGAAGCCGTTCTGCAGCTCGGCGAGGACCAGGGCGCCGAGGAACGCGCCGACGATGGTGCCGGAGCCGCCGGCCAGGGCGGTGCCGCCGATGACCGCCGCCGAGATGGCGTAGAAGGTCAGCGTGGTGCCGCCGCCGATGTTCGGGTCGATGGTGTTGATCCGGAACGCCTCCATGATGCCGACCAGGCCGCCCAGTGTGCTGGTCACCATGAAGTTGCCGATCTTGATGCGGGAGGCGCGGATGCCGGCCTCGGTGGCGCCCACCGGGTTGCCGCCGACCGAGATGGTGTGCAGGCCCCACCGGGTCCGGGTGAGGATCACGTGGAAGACCGCCACGATCAGGATCGCCCAGCTGATGCTCGCCCACGGCCCGGCGCCGAGCCAGGTCTGCCAGGTGCCCTTGGCCGGTTCCGGGATCGGCACCGGGTAGGCGTGCGAGGTGATCAGCAGGATGCCCTGCACGGCGAAGAAGGTGCCGAGGGTGGTGACGAACGAGGGCACTTTCAGCTTGGTGACGACCAGGCCGTTGAACAGGCCGATGCCCGCCGAGATCAGCAGCGCCCCGACCAGCCCGAGCAGGACCGGCTGGCCGTAGAAGTCGACGGCGAAGTGCAGCAGGAACGGGGCGAGCGCGGCCACGATCCCGACCGACAGGTCGATCTCGCCGCTGACCAGCAGCAGCACGATGCCGACCGCGACGATCGCGACCGGGGCGGTGGCCTGCGCGATGTTGATCAGGTTGTTGCGGGTGAGGAAGGCCGGGCTGGCCCACCGGAAGTAGATCATCAGGCCGAGCGCGACGAGCAGCACGCTCGCCTCCCGGCGGCGCAGGAACCCGTCCAGGACGCGACGGCCCACGGTGAGGGCCGGCCCGCGCCGGCCGGCCCTCACCTCGGCCACGGCCGGTTCAGCCATGGGGAATCGGCCCGGAGCGGGGTACGAGGACCTGGTCGGTCGCCGAGCCCTGATAGCGGGTCTTGGTGCTCTGGTACGGCCCGACGTTCTCCTTGGTGACGAACAGCAGCCCGGTGTTGGTCTCGCTGGGCGCCATCAGCCCGCCGGACAGCTTGTACAGGTAGAGGTAGACGACCGGCAGGAACCCTTGCAGGTACGGCTGCTGGTCGATGGTGTAGTCGAGGCTGCCCTCCTGGATGCCGGTCAAAGTCTCCGGGATCAGGTCGAAGCCACCGGCCACCTTCAGGCTCTTGCCGCGCATGTCGTACTTCTTGACCACCTGCCCGACCGAGGAGGTGGAGCCGGCGTCGACGGCGAGCATGCCGGCCAGGTTCTGGTGGCCCTGCGCGTACGCGTCGATGATCGACAAACCGCGGGTGACGTCGGCGTTCGTGGCCACCGCGGTGAAGGTGATCGACTTGCCGGAGTCCTTGAACGCCTGCTGCGCCCCGTCGATGCGCGGCTGGATGTTGAGCGCGCCGGGGGTGGCGATGAACCCCACCACCTCACCGGACTCCACCTGCTGCAGGGCCCGCTGCCCGAGCGCGTACCCGGACTCGTACAGGCCCTGCCCGATGTAGGCCAGCCGGTTGGTGCCCGGGTCGCCGCGCGCCCCGTCGGCGTTGTAGGACACCACCGGGATCCCGGCGTCGAGGGCCTGGTTGACCGGGCCGTTGAACGCGTCCTTGTCGACCACGGCGATCGCGATCCCGTCGACCTTCGCGCTGACCGCGGTGTTGGTGGCGTTGACCATCTCGGCGACGATCGAGTTCTGCGAGCCGGTCCACTGCGGCTTCTCGAGGCCGAGCAGGGTGGCCGCGTCCTCCATCCCGTACTGGGTGGGGGTGAAGAACGGGTTGGTGGTCACGTGGTTGACGAAGGTGAACTTCCATTTCGGGGTCTCCGGGAAGTTCCCGGCGCCCCCGGTCGACTCGTCGTCCTGCTGCGGTGAGCAGGCGCTCAGCAGGGCGCCCGCCGCCAGCGACGCGCTGAACAGGCCGGTCCCGGAGAGCAGCCGCCGCCGTGACACCGGATTGAGGTCCAGCGTGGAGACGGCCTGCTCGACCTTCGGATGAATTCTGGACATGGATGCCTCTCAGCGCGTCACGCCGAACCGGTAGACCGTGGTGCTCCGGTAGTCGTCCCCGGGGCGCAGCACGGTCGACGGGAAGTTCGGGTGGTTCGGAGAATCGGGGTAGTGCTGGGTCTCCAGGGCGAAACCGTCGCCCTGGCGGTAGGCCCGGCCGCTGGTGCCGTACAGGGTGCCGTCGAGGAAGTTCCCGCCGTAGAACTGCAGTCCGGGCTCGGTGGTCCAGATGCTGATCCGCCGGCCGCTGTCCGGGTCGCTGGCCCGGGCGGCGAAGCGCAGTCCCCGCCGCGGGTCGAGCACCCAGTTGTGGTCGTAGCCGCGCCCGTACACGATCTGCTGGAAGTCGCTGCGGTTGCGCGCGCCGATCGGCGTGGCCCGGGTGAAGTCCATCGGGGTGCCGGCCACCGCGTCGATCGCGCCGGTCGGGATGAGCGTGGCGTCGACCGGCGTGTAACGCCGGGCGTCGATCTGCAGCAGGTGGTCGTCGATGGTGCCGGTGCCCTCGCCGCCGAGGTTCCAGTAGGCGTGGTTGGTCAGGTTGACGATGGTGGCCCGGTCGGTGGTGGCGTGGTAGTCGATCCGGATCTCCTGCTCGTCGGTGACCGTGTAGGTGACCGTGGTGCGCAGGGTGCCCGGGTAGCCTTCCTCGAGGTGCGGGCTGGTGTAGGTCAGCCGCAGCCCGACCGAGTCGCGCCCGGTGAGCGCGGTGGCGGCCCAGACCCGCTTGTCGAAGCCGACGGTGCCGCCGTGCAGGTGGTTGGGCGCGTTGTTGTTGGCCAGCCGGTAGGTGACCCCGTCGAGCACGAACGTGCCGTTCGCGATCCGGTTGCCGTACCGGCCGATGATCGCCCCGAAGTAGGGCGCGTTGTCGCTGTCGAGGTAGCCGGCGAGGTCAGCGAAGCCGAGCGTCACGTTGGCGAGCCGGCCCTGGCGGTCGGGGGTCTCGACGGTCTGCAGGATGCCGCCGTAGGTCAGGATCCGGACCCGCAGCCGGCCGTTGGTCAGGGTGTAGCGCTCGACGCTCTGGCCGCCGGCGCTGCCGAAGGCCTCCTTGGTGATGCTGGGTCTGCCTCCGGCCTGCGACGTCGGGGCGCCCAGCACCCCGACGGTGATCATCATGAGCAGAACGGTGCCCGCGCGTATCAGTGCCTTCATGGTCTCGTCCCATAGGCGAGGCGCCACGCCGCCGCCGGCGTGGCGGACGGATCTCGGGGTGCTGGCCCCGGCGGTGAGTGAGCGTTGCCGGGGACGGTCGGTTCCGCGATCGGAATCGGCCCGGATACGAGTGCTGCCCCGGACCGTAGGCACTCCCATGGACCAGCGTCAATCAGCTGATCGTCGGCGGTGGCTCAGATGATCCGGTCCCCCGGGCCGGTCGCTCGGGGGACCGCTCCCAGCAAAATTGTGAGCGCTAACCCTGGGCGGGTTTCCCCATGTGGTAAATCAGCTGTGGTGCGGGCGGCGGGCCACGACCAGCAGGTGGGTGGTGGGCCAGTCGAGCGGGCGGCCGTCGAGGTCGGCCAGGGCGGCGACCGGGGCGATCCGGTTCTCGACGATCCAGTCGTTGCGGATCGGCGCCGAGGCCGCATCCAGCTCGAAGCCGACCTCGGTGAGCAGCGCTGACCATTCGGCGAACGACAGCCCGCAGAACTGCTCGCGGGTCTCCGACAGCCAGTTGTCGACGTAGTCCTTGCGGGTCAGGAAGTCCATCGCGGCGCCCAGCTCGATGCGCACCGTGTCCTCGCCGACCGCCGTGAAGTCGCACGGGAACGCGAAGTCGAGCGCGAACTGGTCCAGCCGGGCGCGCGTGGACAGGCTCTGCACGTACGTCTTGATCTGCCCGGACGAGCAGGTGGCGAGATCAGGCCGGGCCGATGCGGGGTTGGCGCCGTCGGTGGTGGACAGCCGCAGCAGCACCTCGCGGCGGCGCTCGTCCGGGCCGCACACGTCGCTGTTGATCCAGACGCCGCCGGGCGCGGTGTGCGCGAAGATGCGGCGGGCGAACTGCAGCAGCGACTCACGCTGCCGGCCGTAGGACCAGATCTCGTGGGTCAGCGCGAAGGTGAGCGTGGTGTCCACCGAGCGGTCCGCGAAGATCGCGCCGCCGAGCACGTTGCGCTGGTAGAAGTACACGTTGGCGTTGCGGAAGACGCCCTGCGCCTTCTTGTGCAGGCACTCGGAGTAGAGGTGGCGGGCGACCTCGACGCCGATCAGGTCGCTCTCGTGCAGCCCGGGCTCACGGTCGGCCAGCTCCAGGACCGCGCCGGCGCCGCAGCCGATGTCCACGATCCGGCCCGGCCGCACGTGCCGGCGCACCGCCGCCCACTTGCGGGTGGCGGCGTCGGCGAACGCCTCCACGTAGGTGCGGTAGTCGCGGGTGGCGGTGAGCCCGCCCTCGTCGCCGACGAGCGGGTCGTTGACCACGGTGCGCACCGTGTCGGTCAGCCGGTAACGCTCGTAGACATCGACGGTGGCCGGGTGCGCCAGCTCGCGCCACGACTCGTCGCCGGCCGCCAGGCGCAGCAGCACGTCCCACGGGCGCTGCGGCGAGACCGTCAGTTTCGGATCGGCCTCGACCTCGGCGATGGCGAAGCCGAGCCCTTCGTAGAGCTTGGCGACCTCCGGCGTGGAGCAGGCGACCACGGTGTCGCTCGGGGTCAGTTCGATGCCGGTGGCGACCGCGATGCTCTTGAGGGTGACCTCGGCGAACGCGTCCGTCGGCGCGGTGTCGAAGATCGGCACGACCAGCGAGCGCAGGCCGCTGAGCAGGCTGAACCGCTCGATCGCGGCTTCGCGCCGGTGGTAGGCGACCGGGTTGCGCCGGGTGTTCTCGTGGTTCGCCGAGGTGACCGCCCAGACGATGGTGGCCGCGCCCAGCCCGCTCAGGTACTCCGCCTGGAAGCGGGTCAGCAGATGGTGGCGCCCCGGGAAGAGCACGAAGCGTGGCTGGTCGATTCTGATCACCTCGGCCGGATCATAGCGGGCTCGCCAGCGTCACGATCGCGCCGGCCAGCGCCGCCTCCCCGGCGTCGTGGCTGGCCACCACCATCGCGGCGCCGGCACGCACCCGCTCGCCGAGCAGCTCGTGCACGCGGGCGCGGCTGGCCGCGTCGAGGGCCGCGGTCGGCTCGTCCAGCAGGTAGACGTCGGCCTGCTGGACCAGCGCCTGGGCGATCAGGGTGCGCTGCCGCTGGCCGCCGGAGAGCTCCCGCAGCCGGCGGCGGGCCAGGTGGGCGAGGTCGAGCCGTTCCATGATCTCGGTCACCGCGGCCCGGTCGTGGCGGCCGAGGCGCCGGCGCGGGGTGAACCGTCCGATCCGGACGCACTCGGCGACGGTCAGCGGCAGCCCGTCGATGTCCGGGGTGCGCTGCGGCAGCAGGGACAGCCGGGTGCCGGCCGGGTGCCGCACGGCGCCCTCGGCCGGTGTCTCGACGCCGGCCAGCAGGTGCAGCAGGGTGCTCTTGCCGCAGCCGTTCGGGCCGGTCACCGCCACCATGCTCGCGGCGCCGACGTGCAGGTCCACGCCACGCAGGACGGGCACCCCGGCGTAGCGGAAGCCCAGTTGTTCAGCGGTCAACATCCAGTAACGATAACCGTTTTCATTACCGGTATATTCGGCCGGGTGCTGCTCGAACCGTTCACCGTGTCCTTCGTCGTCCGCGCCCTGATCGGCGGTGTGCTGCTGGCCGCTGCCTGCGCCCTGGTCGGCGTCTGGGTGATCTCGCGCGGCATGACCTTCCTCGGCGAGGCGATGAGCCACGGCATGCTGCCCGGCGTCGCGATCGCCTCCCTCCTCGGCGGCAACCTCGTCACCGGGGCCGCCGCCAGCGCCTTCGCCATGGCGGCCGGGGTCAACGCCCTGCGGCACCACCGCGAGTTCGGCCGCGACACCAGCATCGGGCTGCTCTTCGTCGGCATGCTCTCGGCCGGCGTCATCATCGTGTCGCACTCCCGCTCGTTCGCCACCGACCTCACCGCCTTCCTCTTCGGCGACGTGCTCGCCATCGGCCGGGCCGACCTGCTGCTGCTCGGCGCCGCCGTCGCGGTCATCGCCGTCACCTCCGCGATCTGCTACCGGCCGTTCCTGGCGCTCACCTTCGACCCGCGCAAGGCCCGCACCCTCGGCCTGCGCCCCGACCTCGCCAACGCGGTGATGCTGGCCCTGCTCACCCTCACCATGGCGGTCGCCTTCAGCGTCGTGGGCACCCTGCTCGCCTTCGGCATGCTCATCGCCCCCTCCGCCACGGCACTGCTGGTCGCCCGCCGGGTGCCCGCCGTGATGGCCGCCGCCTTCGCGTTCGGCGCGGCCGCCACCGTCGCCGGCCTGTGGATCTCCTGGCACGCGGCCACCGCCGCCGGCGCCACCATCGCCGCGGTCGCCGTCGCGATCTTCTTCGTCGTGCTCGGCGCACGACGGCTCACACCCACCCCCGCCTGAAAGGACACCCGTGACCACCACCCGAACCCGGCGCCTGGCCGGCGCGGCGCTGCTCAGCCTCACGCTGCTCGCCTGCGGCACGCCGGACGAACCCGAGGACGTCCCGCACGGCTACGTCGCCGGCGCCGAGGAGTTGCCCGAGGCGCAGACCACCATCGCCTACGCCGCCCGCGACGGCCGCCGGCTGCACCTGCTCGACCTGGCCACCGGCTCGCAGAAACCGATCGACCTCACCGTCAGCGCCCGCACCATCAGCGAGGACGGCCGCTTCGTCTACGTCCACGACGGCGACCGCCGCCTCGAGATCGTCGACACCGGGGTGTGGACCGTCGACCACACCGACCACGTGCACTACTACCGGGCGCCGGCCCGCTCGCTGGGAGTGCTCACCGCCGACGCGACGATCACCACGGTCGCCGGCTTCGGCGCCCACACCACCGTCGGCACCGCCGACGGGACGATCACCGTGCTCGACCGGCGTGAGCTGGAGTCAGGCGCGATCGTCAAGCTGACCGAGATCGACAGCCGCAGCGCCACGGCGCTGGCCGTACCGTACGCCGACGGCCTGCTCGTCGCCGCCGGCGACGATCCCACCAAGCCCGCCGACCGCATCGTCGCGATGGACGCCGACGGCCGCGAGACCGGCGCCCTGCGGGCGCCGTGCCCCACACCGGGCGCCTGGGTCACCCTGCGCGCCGGCGCGATCATCGCCTGCGACAACCATCTGGTACGGGTGAAGCTGGACAACGACCGCCTGACCGCAAAGGCCCTGCCCGCACCGGACGTGCCCGGCCACTTCGGCTACCGCCCGCGCAGCAACGAGGCGGCCGCGGCCGGCCGCACCGGCATCCTGTCGGTGCACGCCTCCCAGGCCACCGTGCGGCACCTGCCCGCCGCCGGCCGCCGGATCGTGGCCGCCGCCTCCCCGGCCGACGGCACGACCGTGCTCGCCCTCGACCGCTCCGGCACCCTGCTCAGCTACGACCTGGAGACCGGCAGGATCCTCGCCGAGAAACCACTGCGCGCGGCCGGCCTCACCCTCGACATCAACCGCGCCTACCTACCCGAACCCGCCGCCCGGGTGATCCACGAGATCGACTACCGGGACGGGCTGCGCACCGCCCGCACCCTGCCGGCCACCGAACAACCCGACCTCATGGTGGAGCTCGGCCGATGACGCGCCGGCTGCTCGCGGCGCTGGCCGCCACCGCCGCCCTGCTGACCGGCACGGTTGCCTGCACCTCGCCCGACCGGGCGACCATCGTGGTTACCACGAACATCCTCGGGGACATCGTCACCGAGATCACCGGCGACCAGGCCCGGGTCAGCGTGCTGATGAAACCCGACGCCGACCCGCACTCCTTCGCCGTCTCGGCCCGCGAGGCGCACACCATGCAGACCGCCGACCTGGTCGTCTACAACGGACTCGGACTGGAGGAGGGCGTGCTGCGCCACGTCGAGGCGGCCCGCTCCGAAGGCGTCCCCACCCTCGAGGTGGGCGCCCGCGTCGCACCGATGGAATACCGCGACGGCGACGCCGCCGGCCTGCCCGACCCACACTTCTGGACCGACCCGGCCCGCGTGGTCGCCGCCGTCGAACTGCTCGCCGACCAGATCGCCGAACACGTCGACGGGGTGGACGCGGCAGCCGTGCGGCAGCGGGCGCAGGCCTACGCCGGTGAGGTCGGCGAGCTGGACGCCGAACTGGAGCGGCGCTTCGCCGCGATCCCGGCGTCGCGCCGGGTCCTGGTGACCAACCACCACGTCTTCGGCTACCTGGCCGACCGCTACGGCCTGCGGGTCATCGGCACGATCATCCCGAGCGGCACCACGCTGGCCTCACCGAGCGCCGCCGACCTCGCCGAGCTGGCCACCGCGGTCCGCACTCACCGGGCGCCGGCGATCTTCGCCGACACCTCCCAGCCGGCCCGGCTCGCCGAGGTGCTCGCCGCCGAGGCCGGCCTCGACGTACGCGTCGTCGCGCTCTACTCCGAGTCGCTCAGCGCCGCCGACGGCGAGGCCGCGAGTTACCTGGCCATGATGCGGTTCAACACCGACGCGATCCTCGGCGCCCTCGCCTCCTGACCCCCGCTGCAACGGCCCGCACGGGCCCCTGTACGGTCCTTAATGAAAACGGTTTTCGTTATCAAATCTGGGGAGACTGTCGTGACCCGACGAACCATCCGCACCCTCGCCGCCCTGGCGACCGCCTCACTCGCCCTCACCGCCTGCGCCGACAACCCCGACACCGAGAACGCCGCCGCCACCGCGCCGGCCGTCAAGGACCCCCTGGCCATCACCCACGAAGGCGGCATCGCCGTCCTCGACGGCGAAACCCTCAAGGTGGCCCACACCGTCGCGCTCGGCGGCTTCAACCGGGTCAACCCGGCCGGCGACGACCGCACCGTCGTCGTCTCCACCGAAGAGGGCTTCCGCATGCTCGACGCGGGCGCCGGCAAGATGACCGACGTCAGCTACCTGGGCGCCAAACCCGGCCACGTGGTCCTGCACGGCGACCGGACCATCCTGTTCACCGACGGCACCGGCGAGGTCAACAGCTTCAACCCGGCCGACCTGGCCAAGGGCAAGCCCGCCGGCCGGCAGTACAAGACCGCCCAGCCGCACCACGGCGTCGCCGTCGAACTCAAGGACGGCACCATGATCGTCACCCTCGGCACCGAGGAGGACCGGCCCGGCGCGATCGCCCTGGACAGGGACGGCAAGGAGATCGCCCGCAGCGAGCAGTGCCCCGGCGTGCACGGCGAGGCCGTCGCCCAGGGCGAGGTCGTCGGCCTCGGCTGCAAGGACGGCGTGCTGCTGTTCAAGAACGGCGCCTTCGTCAAGGTCAAGGGCGACCGGGCGTACAGCGCCGTGGGCACCCAGGCCGGCACCGACGCCTCCCCCGTCCTGCTCGGCGACTACAAGATCGACCCGGACGCCGAGCGCGAGTTCCCCTCGAACTTCTCGCTGATCGACACCGCGGCGAACACGCTCAAGGTGGTGCCGATGCCGCAGGGCGTCAGCTACAGCTTCCGGTCGCTGGGCCGCGGCCCCAAGGGTGAGGGCCTGATCCTCGGCACCGACGGCAAGCTGCACGTCGTCGACCCGCAGGCCGGCAAGCTGGTCAACTCCTGGCCGGTCGTCGGCGCCTGGCAGGAGCCGGTGGACTGGCAGCAGCCGCGCCCGGCGCTGTTCGTCCGCGGCGACGACGCCTACATCACCGAACCGGCCACCAAGAAGGTGCACCGCCTCGACCTGAGCAGCGGCCAGGTCGTCGGCTCGGCCACCCTCGACGCCACCCCGAACGAGATCAGCGGCACCCTCGCCGCGCACTGATCGGCCGTGTGGATTTCGGGCTCGTACCGGGTCCGAAATCCACACACCCTCTAGCGCATCCTAGGAACCTAGATGGATGCCCCGCCAGATGGCGGGAAGCTTCCGCCGCGCGGCGGGGCGTCGGGCCGGACTCGATCACCACAATGAAGTGATCGCGGTCACACAGCCCGTTCGGAGGTCCCGCATGACGACCGTAAGCCCGCCCCCGCCCTTCGACCCCGAGCTGGCCGCCGCGCTCAGCGTGGTCGGCGAGTCCCTGCCACCCTCACTGACCGCCGACATGATCCAGCCGATGCGTTCCGGGTCGCTGCTCGCCGACCCCACCGACGAGGACCTGGCCCGCGGCGGCGCCTTCACCGTCGCCCGGCGCACGGTGCCCGGGCCGGCCGGCGCCCCCGAGATCGAGCTGCTCATCCTCACCCCGGCCGGGGCCCGCACCACCCTGCCCGGGATCTACCACACCCATGGCGGCGGCATGATCGTCGGCAACAACCGCAGCGGCGTCGACGTGCTGCAGGACTGGGCCACCGAGGTGCCGGCGGTCATCGTCTCGGTCGAGTACCGGCTCGCCCCCGAACACCCGCACCCCGCCCCGGTCGAGGACTGCTACGCCGGCCTGGTGTGGACCGCTGAGCACGCCGCCGAACTCGGCATCGACCCGCACCATCTGATCGTGGCGGGCGCCAGCGCCGGCGGCGGGCTGGCCGCGGCGCTGGCCCTGCTGGCCCGCGACCGGGGCGGGCCGGCGCTGGCCGGGCAGATGCTGCTCTGCCCGATGATCGACGACCGCAACGACACCCCGTCCGCGGTGCAGATGGCCGGGCTCGGCGTCTGGGACCGCACCTCCAACGACACCGGCTGGACCGCCCTGCTCGGCGCCGCCCGCGGCGGACCGGACGTCTCGCCCTACGCAGCGCCGGCCCGCGCGACCGACCTGTCCGGGCTGCCGCCGGCGTTCATCGACGTCGGCTCGGCGGAGACCTTCCGCGACGAGGACGTCACCTACGCCAGCCGGATCTGGCAGGCCGGCGGGCAGGCCGAGCTGCACGTCTGGCCGGGCGGTTTCCACGGCTTCGACATGATGGTGCCGCAGGCGGCGGTGTCGCAGGAGGCCCGCGCGGCCCGGGTGCGGTGGCTGCGCCGGCTGCTCGGGGCATAGTCGCAGGCCGCGGGCCGTTCGGGGCATAGCCGCGGGCCGCGACGGGGAGGCAGGATGAACCGGTGAAAGACCTCGCCGTCCGGCTCGCCGCGCTCGACCCCGACGCCGGGGCGGCGCTGCGCGTCATCGCCTACTTCGACCGGCTGGCCGAGGGCCGCGCCGGGCTGCAGACCATCGTCCGGGGCGCAGCCGTGCTGGCCGGCTGCCCGGCCCGGCTGACCGACGACGCCCGGCGCATCCAGTTGCGGGTCCAGCCGGACGGCACCGACGCCACCGCCGGCCCGCCGGACCCGTCCTGGATGTCGGTCGGCGTGGCGGACCAGGCGGTCCTCTGGCTGGAACGTCCCGGACCGCCCGGTCCCGTCGACGCGATGGTCCTGGAACGGGCCGCCGGCGCCGCCCGCGCCGTCCTCGAACGCACCCGGCGGCAGATCCCGCCGGCCGACCCGGCGTCGGTCGAGCTGACGCTCGACGCCGCCGCCCCGGAACACCTCCGGCTCACGGCCGCAGCCCGGCTCGGCCTCAAACCGTCGGATCAGGTACGAGCGATCGCGTACGCCGGCGCCCCACCCGCCCTGCTCGCCGCAGGAAACCGCCGGATCGGGCATCCAGTCGAGACCGACACCGGCCGAATGACGTCCGTCGGACCACTCCAGCACGCCGCTGGCAGACCCGGCGGGACAACAGCGGCTGACAACGGACTCGACGCCACGATCACGGTGCAGCGGGCCGGCATCGGACCCGCCGGACCGGTCGCCGACCTGCCCACCTCCTACACCGCGGCCCGGATCGCCCTGCGCTTCACCGCCACTGGCACCGAAGCGGATCCCGGCCCCACGGTCGTGCACGCCGACCGGCTCGGCGGCCTGGCCCTGCTGGCCGCCACGGTCGGGCCGGGCACCGAACCGATCCCCGACGTCCGCGCTCTCGATCGTGTCGCAGCCTGCGCACCCTGGGCCCTGGCCACGCTGGACGCCGTGGCGGAGACGCTCAGCCTGCGCGCGGCCGCAACCCAGCTCCGCGTGCACCACTCCACCCTGCAGGAACGCCTCACCCATGCCGCCCCGCTGCTCGGCTGGGACATCCGCGAACCGCAGGGCCGGTTACGCCTGCAGGTCGCCCTGGCTCTGCGCCGCCTGCACCGCAACGGCCCCGCCTGACGACCGGCGTGTGGGCTCCGGCCGGGATCAGTGGCCCCGGAAGGCCTCCTCCAGCCACCAGGACGGGCGGCCGAAGGTGACCTTGATGTCCAGGACCATGGGGACGTCACGGGGACCGGCCAGCCACTGTTTCACCGCGTTCAGGTCGGCCGGGGCCCGCACGGTCGCCGCCGCGCAGCCGTAGCCACGGGCGATCGCGGCCAGGTCGGTCTCCGGGAACACCACCGTGGACAGCGGATGACCGCCCGGTCCGAAGTGGTGCACCTCGGCGCCGTACGCCTCGTCGTTGTAGACCGCGACCAGCATGCCCAGGCCGAGCCGGCGGATGGTCTCCAGTTCGGCGATGCCCATCAGGAACCCGCCGTCCCCGCACGCCGCCACCGGCAGCCGGTCCGGCGCGGCCAGCGCCGCGCCGAGGGCGCTGGCCAGGCCCAGCCCGACCGACTGGAACGCCTGGGTGAAACAGAACCCGCGATGGTCCGGCACCGACAGGAACATCGACGGGTAACCCATGAAGTTGCCGGAGTCCACGGCCACCACCCGCTCGGCGGGCAACAGGTCGTCCAGCGCGATCGTGACCGTGCGCGGGTCGATGCGGGTGCCGTCCCCGTCGTCGGTGTACGCCACGTCCCGCCACCGGCCCTGAGCGGCCAGCTTCGCCCGTACCGATGGGGTGCGATAACCGGAACGGCGGCCGGCAAGCGCGCTGCGGACCGCGACGGCGCTGGTCCTCGCGTCGCCGACGACGCCCAGGTCGGCACGGTGATGTCCGCCGACGGCGGCCGGGTCGAGATCGACCTGGACCACCGTGGCGTCCGCGGCGACCAGGCCGCCGTGGCGGCTGGTCCACATGTTCAGCGAGGCGCCCCAGGTCACCACCACGTCGGCCGCGGCGATCAGTTCGGCGGCGAGCGGGGTGGCGAAGCCGCCGGACACGTCCAGGTTCCACTCGTCGCCGGCGAACAGGCCCTTCGCGGCGGCCGAGGTGGCCAGCAGCGCCCCGCACTCGGCCGCCAGGTCGGTGAGCTCGGTGCGCGCGCCGGTCGCGCCGCGCCCGGCGATGAAGACCGGCCGGGCCGCGGC
>NZ_JBEZZB010000199.1:0-17430 GCF_040638955.1 Actinoplanes sp. NPDC024001 | reverse complement strand
ACCGCGGCACGCCGCGCCCGAAGGAGCCGCGCAGCCGCGGCGCCAGGCTCTCCAGCGTCGCCAGCGTGGGCGCCAGCCGCTCCAGCAGGCCGCTGCGGCCCACCAGTCTCTGCAACCCCGACCTCTGGTACGCCCACAGCGGGCCTCTGAGCAGCCGGAGCCTTCGCGGGTACGGGAAGAGCGCGAAGATCGCCGCCCGCAGGGCCCGGTCCTTCGCGCCGCGGTCGTGCCGGCGCTCGACCTGGGCGCGGGTGTCCTCGATCAGCCGGTCGTAGCGCACCCCGGACGGGCAGGCGGTCACGCACGCCATGCAGCCGAGACACCGGTCGAAGTGGGTGACCATCGAGTCGCTGAGCGGCTCGCCGTCGAGGCCCTGCCCGATCAGGTGGATGCGGCCGCGCGGCGAGTCCATCTCCTCGCCCCACAGCACGTAGGTGGGGCAGGTGGTCAGGCAGAACCCGCAGTGCACGCAGTCCGACACGAGTTCCCGGCGCGGCGGGTGGTCGCTGTCGAAGGCGGGCCCGCCGTGCGGCCCGCCGGTCTGCTCGGCGGCGCGCAACGCGTCCGGCGGGGGATCGCCGGTTCCGTGTGTGGCGTCGACGTCGGTCATCAGATGCCTCCCACGAAGCGGCCGGGTGCGAAGCGGTGGTCGGGGTCGAACTGGTCCTTGACCCGGCGCATCAGCGCGAGGCCGGGCACCGGTCCCCACATGTCGAGGGTGTCGCGGACGCTGTCCGGGGCGGTCAGCACCACGGTGTGGCCGCCGGCCCGGATCGTGGCCGCCCGCACCAGCTCCACCCGGCTGTGCGGGTCGCAGCCCTCCGCCGGGAAGCCGGCGTAGAGCACGCCGGCGCCGGCCGAGCCGGTGACCGTGGCGCCCGCGCCGACCGCGGTGGCGACCAGCGCCGGCACCTGGGAGAGGACGCCGGTGAGTTTGACCGTGACGTCGCCGGGTGGCGGGACACCCCACCAGGGCGGCGGCTCGTCGGTGATCTCGCCGCCGTCGAGCAGGCGGGCGACCGTCTCGGCCCGGTCGCGGACCCCGGCCGCGGTGCCCTCCAGCAGGACGGCGATCTCGGGGTCGGCGCCGGGGGCCGCGTGCACCTCGACGGCGGTGGCGGCGAGCTGGGCGGTGAGGATCCTTGCCACGTGGCCGGGGGTGGCGCTCGCCCGTACGAAAGCGGTGGCGGCCGGGACCGGATGCAGCCGGAAGACACACTCGGTGATCAGCCCGAGGGTTCCGAAGGAACCGGTGTAGAGCTTGCCCAGGTCGTAACCGGCGACGTTCTTGACCACCTTGCCGCCGGCCCGCGCGATCTCACCGTCGGGCCGGACCACGGTGATGCCGATCAGCAGGTCGCGGGCCGTGCCGTAGCGCAACCGGCGGGGACCGCTCGCGTTCGCCGCGACCGTGCCGCCGGCTGTCGCGCCGGCCGGCGCGTCCAGCGCGAGCTGCTGTCCGGGCAGGCGGTGCAGCTCGGCCATCGGGGTGCCGGCCCGGACCACCGCGATCAGGTCGCCGGCGGCGTGCTCGACCACGCCGGCCAGCCGCCGGGTGTCGATGATCAGGTCGAGTTCGCGCGGTGGCGGGCCCTGCTGCAGCTTGGTGCCGCCGCCGCGGACCACCACGCTCAGATCCCGCGCGGCGGCGACCAGCGCGGCCGCCTCGCCGGTGGACGCCGGGGCGGCGACCAGCCGGGCCGGCACGCCGCCGACCACGTCGTCGTCGCCCGCTTTGACGGCGAGGTCGTCCAGCGCCGACATCAGAAGACCTCCGCACCCTGGTGTTCGAAGGCGCCCTGCCGGCGCCCCGGGCGCTCCCCGCACAGCCGTGGGGTGGGGAACACCTTGCCCGGGTTGGCCAGGCCGTCCGGGTCGAACGCGCACCGGACCAGCTGCATCGTGTCCAGGTCAGTGTCGGAGAACATGCGCGGCATGTAGCGGGCCTTGTCGACGCCGACCCCGTGCTCGCCGGTGATCGACCCGCCGTGCTCGATGCAGAGGTCGAGGATCGCGCCGGAGACCGTCTCGGCGCGCTCGGTCTCGCCGGGCACCCCGGCGTCGAAGAGGACGAGCGGGTGCAGGTTGCCGTCGCCGGCGTGGAAGACGTTGGCCACCCGGACGCCGTGCTCCTCGGCCACCTCGTTGATCCGGCGCAGCACCTCGGGCAGCGCGGTCCGTGGGATCACCCCGTCCTGCACGATGTAGTCCGGGCTGATCCGGCCGACCGCGGCGAACGCCGACTTGCGGCCCCGCCAGATCAGGGCGCGTTCGGCGTCGTCGGCGGCGACCCGCGTCTCGAACGCGCCGGCCTCGTCGCAGAGCCGGGTCACCTCGGCGAACTGCGCCTCCACCTCGGCGGCCGGACCGTCCAGCTCGACGATCAGCACGGCGCCGGCGCCGGCCGGATAGCCGCAGCGCACCGCGGCCTCGGCGGCCTCGATGGAGAGCACGTCCATCATCTCGATCGCGGCGGGCACCACCCCGGCCGCGATGATCGCCGAGGTGGCGGCGCCGGCCTGGTCGGTGGAGGCGAAGGCGGCCAGCAGGGTCCGGACCGTCTCGGGCAGCCGGGTCAGGCGCACGGTCACCTCGGTGGCGATCCCGAGGGTGCCCTCCGAGCCGACGAACGCGCCGAGCAGGTCGTAGCCGGGGGTGTCCGGGGCGGCGCCGCCGAGCTGCGTCTGCTCGCCGTCGGGGGTGACCACCCGCAGGCCGGTCACGTGGTTGGTGGTGAAGCCGTATTTCAGGCAGTGGGCGCCGCCGGAGTTCTCCGCCACGTTGCCGCCGATCGAGCAGATCTGCTGGCTGGAGGGGTCGGGCGCGTAGTAGTAGCCGAACGGGGTGGCGGCCTGGGTGACCTGCAGGTTGATCACGCCGGGCTGGACGACGGCCCGTTCGTCCTCGGGGCGCATCTCGACGATGTCGCGCAGCTGCGAGGTCACGATCAGCACCCCGTCGGCGTGTGGCAGGGCGCCGCCGGAGAGGCCGGTGCCGGAGCCGCGGGCCACGAACGGCACCCCGGCGCCGGCGCAGGCGCGCACCACCGCGGCGACCTGATCGGCGGTGTGCGGCAGGACCACGAGGGCGGGGATGACCTTGTAGTGGGCGAGGCCGTCACACTCGTACGTCCGTAGCTGCTGCCGGTCGGTGAGCACCTGCTCCGGGGCCAGCTCGGCCCGGAGCCGGCCGGCCAGCGCATCGATAGGGTTCATCGCGCACCTCCTCGGCGTCGTCGCCTACCGTCACGCTATCGGTGATCGACGCCGGGCGCGACGGGTGCGCAACGCGCCGGGTGGCCCTGGCGTCACGGGGAGTCGATGCTGCGTACGGGCTTTCGCCGTTCGCGTCGCCGTCTGTCAAGATGGCCCGATGTTCGTGACCGCCAGGACCCTTCGAGCCGCCCTGACCGCCGCCTGCGCCGTGGTGGTGGGATTGGCCGCCGGGTGCTCCTCGGACGATCCGGACCCGGCGCCGGACGCCGGGCTGATCGGCGTGACCACCATGCGCGGCGCGTTCCTGCAGGCCGCCGAGATCGGTCCGACCTGGAGCGCGCCGCAGCAGAGCGCCGACCCGCAGCAGCTGGTCAGCTTCTGCGGCGGGACCAGCGCGCCGCCGCAGGTGCCGCCGGGCGCCGAGCTGGTGTCGGCGTCGTTCGCCGACGAGGGCACCAAGGGCGCGCAGACACTGCACCAGACCGCCCTGGTCTATCCGGACGAGGCTGCCGCCCAGGCCGGGCAGGCGCTGCTGCGCGCGGTCGCCGACAAGTGCCAGAAATCGGTCTCGGTGCCGGCGACCGTCACCGCGGACCGCAACGAGCCGGCGTACACCGAGACCGTCGAGGTGCGGCCGCTCGACGAGGGCGGCTGGTCCGGTTTCGTGATCGTGCGCCACAAGCTCTACGAGGCTGCGCACCCCGGCACCGCCGACACCGCGGTCGCCGTGCTGACCAGCCGCAACGTGGTGCTCGTCGACACCTACGCGATCTACCGGCTGAACAACGCGAGCGCGTCGCCCGGCTTCGAGAACGACTGGCAGCGGCTGGTCGGCTCGGTCGTCCAGCGGGTGGGATAGACAGCCGGACGAGCTTGGTCTATTGTTCGCTCTGCGCCGTTGCGAGTTCTTCCCCCGTGGAATTCGCAGCGGCGCCCTTCTTTCTCCGCCGCCGTCGCGGCGCCCCGGCCGGCATCCCCCGACCGTCCGATGCGGACTCGGCCGTCCCGGTGAGGTTTCTTGAGCGGCGTTCGCCCCACGTCTTAGGCTTTGCCCGGCTCATCGGCCTCGGATTCCGAGCTGCCTGCATCGGGGGATGTGCATCGGCGCGGCCGCTGCCCATGGCGCCGGCGAGGCGAGCCGGGGGTCCGGCAGGCCTGAGGCAAGCCGGACCGGCTCTCCCCCTCTTCTCCTTCCCCGCGCGGCCCTCGATGGTCCGACTGTTCAGCATCTGAGCAGCCGCTGCTGCGCGGAACTGCGCGCAGAGAGCGCGAACTGAACAGGGTCTTCCGTGTGGGTGTGTAAAACCCCACCGGGCTGTTAACTATTCACCTCAGTCGTGCTTAGCCTTACGAATCCCGGGGCAGAGAACCAATTCGGCCGCGGATTCTTAACCGGAGGTGTGTGGGGCATGAAGTTCGTCTACGACTTCCACGAGGGAAACAAGGACCTCAAAGATCTGCTGGGTGGCAAGGGCGCCAATCTCGCGGAGATGACGAACCTGGGCCTGCCAGTGCCTGCCGGATTCACCATCACGACCGAGGCGTGCCAGCAATACCTGCAGAAGGGCACGCACGTCGAAGGATTGGCATCCGAGATCGACGAGCACCTTGCCTCGCTGGAACAGGCCATGGGACGCCGGCTCGGCGACCCGTCGGATCCGTTGCTCGTATCGGTCCGCTCCGGTGCCAAGTTCTCCATGCCCGGCATGATGGAGACGGTTCTCAACGTCGGGCTCAACGACGAATCCGTGGCCGGGCTCTCCCGCCAGGCCGGCGGCAACGACCGGTTCGCCTGGGACTCGTACCGGCGCCTCATCCAGATGTTCGGCAAGACCGTGTGCGACGTGCCGGGCGAGGAGTTCGAGCAGGCGCTGCACGACGCGAAACAGAGCAAGGGCGTCAAGGACGACGTGCAGCTCGACGCCGAGGACCTTCGCGGGCTGGTCACCGCCTACAAGAAGGTGTTCGTCAAGCACACCGGCCACGAGTTCCCGCAGGACCCGCGCGAGCAGCTGGACCAGGCCATCAAGGCGGTCTTCCGGTCGTGGAACGCCGACCGTGCCGTCCTCTACCGCCGGCAGGAGCGCATCCCGGCCGACCTGGGCACCGCGGTCAACGTGGTCGCGATGGTCTTCGGCAACCTCGGCTCCGACTCCGGCACCGGCGTCGCCTTCACCCGCGACCCGGCCAGCGGCGAGCAGGGCATCTACGGCGACTACCTGGCCAACGCCCAGGGCGAGGACGTGGTCGCCGGCATCCGCAACACGCTGTCGCTGACCGAGCTGGAACGGCTCGACAAGAAGTCGTACGACGAACTGCTGCAGATCATGGCCACCCTCGAGGGCCACTACCGCGACCTGTGCGACATCGAGTTCACCATCGAACGCGGCAAGCTGTGGATGCTGCAGACCCGGGTCGGCAAGCGCACCGCGGCCGCCGCCTTCACCATCGCCGCCCAGCTCGTCGACGAGGGCGTGATCGACCTCGACGAGGCGCTCACCCGGGTCAGCGGCGCCCAGCTCGCCCAGCTGATGTTCCCCCGCTTCGACCTGTCCGGCGACCCGTCGTCCATCACCCGGGGGATCGGGGCGTCGCCCGGCGCCGCGTACGGCGAAGTCGTCTTCACCGCCCAGCGGGCGGTGGAGCTGGCCGGCGAGGGCAAGCAGGTGATCCTGGTCCGCCGCGAGACCAACCCGGACGACCTGCCCGGCATGATCGCCGCGCAGGGCATCCTGACCAGCCGCGGCGGCAAGACCTCGCACGCCGCGGTGGTCGCCCGCGGCATGGGCAAGACCTGCGTCTGCGGCGCCGACGAGATCGAGGTCGGCCCCTCCTCGTTCACGGTGGGCAGCACGGTGGTGAACGAGGGCGACGTCGTCTCCATCGATGGCACCACCGGCCGGGTCTACCTCGGCGAGGTGCCGGTGCGGCCCAGCGAGGTGGTGCAGTACTTCGAGGGCGACCTCGACCCGGCCCAGGCCAACGACCCGCTGGTCGCCGCCGTGCACCGGATCATCACGCACGCCGACGAGAAGCGCCGGCTCAAGGTGCGCACCAACGCCGACACCGCGGCCGACGCGGCCCGCGCCCGGCGCTTCGGCGCGCAGGGCATCGGCCTGTGCCGCACCGAGCACATGTTCCTCGGCGACCGGCGTGAGCTGGTGGAACGCCTCATCCTGGCGCGCACCGACCGGGAACGCGACGACGCCCTGGCCGCGTTGCAGCCGCTGCAGCGGGCCGACTTCCTGGAACTGTTCCGGGAGATGAACGGCCTGCCGGTCACCGTGCGGCTGATCGACCCGCCGCTGCACGAGTTCCTGCCGTCGCTGGAGGAGCTGGCGGTGCGGGTGGCGGTCCAGCACGAGCACGGGCAGCACGTCGAGCACGACGAGCAGCTGCTCGCGGCGGTCCGGCGCATGCACGAGCAGAACCCGATGCTGGGGCTGCGCGGCGTACGCCTCGGCCTGGTCATTCCCGGTCTCTTCGCGATGCAGGTGCGGGCCATCGCGGAAGCCGCGGTCGCGCTCGCCGCCGAAGGCGGCACGCCACGACCGGAGATCATGGTTCCGCTGGTCGGTGCCGTGCAGGAGCTGGAGACGGTACGGGCGGAAGCCGAGCGGATCATCGCGGCGACGGTGGCGGACTCGGGTGTCGAGATCCTGATCGGCACGATGATCGAGGTGCCGCGGGCGGCGCTGACCGCCGGGCAGATCGCCGAGGCGGCCGAGTTCTTCTCGTTCGGCACCAACGACCTGACGCAGATGGGCTGGGGCTTCTCCCGCGACGACGTCGAGGGCGCGTTCTTCTGGCGCTACCTGGAGCTGGGCATCTTCGGCATCTCGCCGTTCGAGTCGATCGACACCGACGGCGTCGGGCGGCTCGTGAAGATCGCGGCCGAGGAGGGGCGGGCGGCGCGGCCCGGGCTCAAGCTCGGGGTGTGCGGTGAGCACGGCGGTGACCCGGACTCGGTGCACTTCTTCCACCAGGTGGGGCTGGACTACGTGTCGTGCTCGCCGTTCCGGGTGCCGATCGCCCGGCTGGAAGCGGGCCGGGCGGCGGTGACGTCGGAAGGGTCGGACCACCGGTAAGAGGTGGGGCGGGCGGCTCGGCGGCCTCCCAGCGGTCATCACGCGGCCGTGTTCGGGCCGTTCGGGCCGCCCGCTCCAGCTTCTTTTCAGGCCGCCGTGCCGTTGCGGAACGTTCCGTCGATCACCGCCGGGCGGTCGTCGCCGGTCGGCGCGCAGCAGTCGACCGCGCGCACGACCGCGGCGTGCAGGGCGTGACCGATGCGCGGGCCGGCTGCGGCGAGCAGCTCGGGGGCGGCGTGTTCCAGGATCGCCGCGGCCACCGGCCAGCGCTGCGACGCCGCGTCGCTGAGGAACCGCAACGCCCGCGGCGGATCGTGCCGGAACAGCAGAACGGACAACTCGGGCAGCAGGTCGTCACGGGCGGCCGGTGACATCCGGGGCAGCCGCGGCAGCAGGTCGGCCAGCAGCGCGCGCGGGTCGCCGTACCCCGCTTCGGCGAGAATGAGCAGCGCCTCGTCGCTGCGGCCGGCGGCCGCAGCCAGCACCTGCCCGGCCAGGGCGGCCACCACCGGGCTGCCGGCGTTGCGGCGCACGATCTCCGCGTACGCCGCCAGCCGCTCCGGATCGAGCGAACCGGCCCGCACCGGCTCGCCGGGCCCGGCGCCGGGCAGTGCGGAGCGCCGGGTACGCGCCGTGAGCCGCGCGTGCAACCGATAGACCGGGTCCTCGACGCTCAGCTCGGCGCCGCCCAGCATCTGCTCGTTCGCCGACACCGTCGCGGTCACCACCGCGCCGAGCACCGGGTCGGGCAGCGCGCCGGGCGACTGCCGCCGCAGGCTCTCGTGCACCTGGGCCGCCGCCGGGTCCGGCCGCCGCCCGGCCAGACGCTGCGCGGTGTAACGGTGGGAGGAGTCGCAGCCGAACGTCAACTGGAACACCATGCCCAGCGCGGGCAGGTCGGTGAGCAGCGCCGCTCCCAGATCCGGCTGGTAGGGCAGGACACCGATCGCGGTGTCGAACCGGGCCCGGTAGTCGGGGCGCAGATAGGCGAGGTGGCTGCGGTCCAGCTCGGGCCCGCCGGAATGCCAGTGGCCGCGGGGCATCCGGACGATCAGATTGCGCAGTCGCCGCCAGGCGTGCGCCTCACCGTCCAGGTCGCGGTCCCGGATCGCGGCGGCGACGAGGGCAGCCTGCGCGACCGCGGCCTCACCCCGATCCTCGATGGCGGCCGCGAGCTCGGCGGCGGCGACCCGTGCTGCCAGCCCGGGGTCGGCGCTCTCCTCGCCGGCCGCGGCGAGGCCCGTGCCCCGCAAGCCGATGACGCGGTCTGCCGCGCGGGTCCGCTGCCTCGGCACGGCCGGGATGCCATCCGGCCCGCTGGTCCCTTCCCGGCCGACCCTTGCCGCGGCCGGTCCGGCGCTTGTTCCTCCGCGGCCGACGGACGCCTCGGCGGGTGCGGTGGCTGTGGTGGCCGGTTCGGAGCTTGCTTCTTCGCGGGCGGTGGGCGTGGTGGCCGGAATGGAGCTCGTTCCTGTGCCGGCGGTGGACGGTGCGGTGGTTGTCCTGGCCGGGTCAATGGGCTGCGGGTGGCTCGGGAGTGTCGGCCGGGCGGGGTCGCTGGACAGCTCGGTCGCGTAGACGCGCAGGACCCGGGCCAGCGAATGCGGGCTGCCCGGCGAGGACGGGCCCGGTGACAGCGCCCGCAGCACCTCGGCCGGATCGGTGTAGAGGCGGCGGCGGAGCCGGTCGGCCCAGCGCAACCGCACGTCGCGCAGGAACGGCTGGTGGCCCGCCGCGGACCTGGTGTCGGCAGGACCGAACGGCAGACCGGCCTCGGCATCCCGCAGCGGCAGCTGCTGGCCGGCCCGCACCAGCAACTCGGCGAGAAGCCCGGACGCGAGCGCGGAACGCCCCTCGTCGAGATGCTGGTGCCCGAGCGCGGCGAGCAGGTCGGCCCGCTCCGGCGCCGGCGCACCCCGGGCCAGAGCGGCAGCACGCTCCGGATCCCGGCCGGCCAGGACCGTGATCAACCCAGGGGCGGTCGCGCGACCGGCCTCCACCTCGGCGGCGACCTCGTCCAGCACCTCGGCGGCCCGGCGCGGGTCGAGCGGTTCCAGGGCCTCGGCGATTCGCAGCCGCTCCTCCGGGCCCGGTGATTCGGCCAGCCGGACCGTCAAGGCCAGCCGGGCCTCGTCCGGGCGTCCCAGCCGGAGCAGGGCGCGGGCCTGCTCCGGCACGACCCGCCCGCATCGGCTCAGCAATGTCGCCGCCAGCGACTCGTCGACCCCGGCCAGCAGAACCGCGGCCCCGGCCAGCGCCCGGGCGTCCGAGCGGCTGCGTTCCGCGTCGAGCAGGACCGCCTCGCGGCGCAGCGCCGGCAGGTAACGCCCGGCCCCCGCCGGATCCAGCTCGGCGAGGCGGGCCAGAGCGATCACCCGGTCCCGGCCGTCGAGCAGCTCCAAACCGGACTGGGCGTGCAACAGCAGCACCCCGCGATCCGCCGGGAAGCCGCTTGCGACGGCGTCCAGGCAGGCTGCGGTGCGCCCGGCCGCCATCCGGGCGAACAGGGCCGGGTCGCCGGCGGCACGGTACACCGGATCCGGCGGCACCTCCGGCCCCGCCCGATCCCACAGCTCCAGGGCACGGGGCAGGTCGTAGCGGGCCAGCACCACCGCCGCCTCCCGGCAAGCGCCGCTGTCGCCGAGCGCGGTCGCCTGCTCCACCACCATCTCGGCCAGGTCGCAGCGGTCGGCGTGCCGGGCCACCTCGGCGAGCGCGGTGATCCGCCGGGCCGAGGGCGGCATCGCCCAGGCGTGCTCCCACGCCTCAGCGGCGCGGCCGAGCCGGGCGGCCAAGCCGAGAACGGCGGGGGAGAGGTGGCTGCCGGCCGCGCGCGCGAGTTCGCCACGGACCACCGAAAGGAACAGCACCGCCGGGAGAGCGGAGACCGCTTCCTCCTCCTTCTCACCGAGGGTGTCTTCCAGTGCGAGTTCGACGACGCGGGCGAAGAAGAGGTCGTGACCGAACCGCGCCCGGACCGCCCGGCGCAGCCCGGCGCGGACCAGCGACGTCAGCCGCCGCGCCTCGCCGGCCGCGACCAGATGGTCAGCGAGGTGCACCAGCTCGTAGTCGCCGGCGGCCGGCCAATCCACGTCCGCAGGCTCTCGGCCGATGCCGCCTCCGCCGTCACCGGCGCTGCCAGCCGTGGTGCGGGCGCCGAGGCAGGAGCGGGTCAGGCGGCGATGCCACTCGACCGGATCGACCGCCCACTGCGGATGGCTCGCGTGTGTCTCCGGTGTGGTGAGGAAATCGCCGATCGCGTCGTGGAACAGCAGGAATCGATCGGCGCTCTCCCGCAGCAGAGGGTGGAGCCGGCGCAGCGCGTCACGCACCTCGGCGGGGCTGATCGGCAGGCCGGAGAGCCGCACGATGTCCGCGGCGGAAAGTGGGGCGCGGGCCACGGTCAGCAGGCCGAGAACCGCCTGCTCAACCGTTGGCGAGCGATTGGCTTGCGGGTCCCGGCCGGCACTCGGCCCTCGAGACGTGCCTCGGCCGTCGGCGGCATCAGGCGCTCGGGCGCGGTCGAGCACCAGCGTGAGGAGGGCGGGCAGACCCCGGGGCGGATCCGGCGCCGTCGCGCGAGAGCGGGCGTACTGGGCGACGTACAGGAAATTGCCCTCCGCCTGGTCGGCGACCCGCTGGGCGAGTGACCGGGGGAGGGTGCTTTCCGCGTACCCCATCAGGTCTTTGTGGGCCTCGCGCGCGCCTGCCGCAATGACCACCTCGGCGAGGTCTCCCCGTGCCGGGCGCGCGTGATGTGGCTGCGTGGCCAGGACGAAACGCACGTTGGCCGGCAGGGCCGGCGTGCCGGTGAGCCATGCGGCGAGCCGCCCGGAAGGCTCGCCGGTGAGATCGGCCAGGATCACGATCGCGGCCTCCGGGTCGGCGGCCGCCAGCCGCGCCGCCGGCGCGGTCAACGCAAGATCAAGAAGAGCATCGGGTACGAGGATGCGCGCATCGAGGTACGGCCGTCCGGCGGCCACCCCGGCATGAGCTGCCCGGTCGAAGGGGGAGGAGCCGGCCGGATCGAACAGGTGAGGGCGGGTGCGGGCCAGCTGGTAGCCGATGGCCAGCAGGAAGCCGGCCGGGTCGGCGCGGGTCAGCGCGGTGAGGGTGTCGCGGGTCGCGGAGAAGTGCAGCCAGTCGGGGTGGGCCCGGGACAGGGCGGCGAGAAGGGTGGTGCGGCCGGAGCCCGGCTCGCCGGTCAGCAGCGTCCAGGGGGAGGTCGCCACGGAATGCTCGACGGCGGCGGTCAGCCTGCGCCGCTCGACGAGATGATCCCCGGTCGCCCCCATGCGCATCCCCAACCTGTCCGGTGTCACCGGTGTGTGCTGGTGGCCTCGCCCTGTGTCGTCGCGAATGCTACCGGCGTCGTGCCACCGTGGGTGGTCCCGCGGAACCCGACCGGGTAGACCCCGGGGAACCCGGTGAAAAGTGTCGGTGGGTGGGACTAGCGTCCGGGGGTGTAGTCGTCCAACGGCGAGGGAGCTGTCATGACGTACCGGCTCAACCCCTACCTGACGTTCAACGGCAACGCGCGCGAGGCGATGGAGTTCTACCGTTCGGTCCTCGGCGGGGATCTTTCGATCATGACGTTCGGCGAGGTCGGCACACCCGACCCAGGCCTGCAGGACAAGGTGATGCACGCCCAGCTCACCGCGGCCGGCGGCAACACGTTGATGGGGGCGGACTGCCCACCCGGCATGGATTTCCAGCCCGGCAACACGATGACGGTGTGCCTCAGCGGTGACACCGGTGACGGTCTCCACGAGCTGTGGCAGAAACTCGCCGAGGGGGCGACGGTCACGGTGCCGCTGGAGAAGCAGATGTGGGGTGACGAGTTCGGCCAGATGGTCGACCGTTACGGCGTGCAGTGGATGGTGAACATCGGCCAGCCTCAGTGACGTGATGGGAGGTTCCGGGTTGGGCTGAGCGCGCGGGTGCCGGGCGTTCGCTGCTGCCCTGAAGCCGGCCGCATGGCTCGGCGGGCCGCTCGCCGGTTCGAGCGGGCCCTGGGGTGAGTGCATGCGCGCGTGGTCGGGCCGGTGGTCTGTGTCAGCTCTCGCGTTTGCGCCGGCGCTTCCGTCTTGCCTGCGCTTGTTTGCGCTGCGTGCTTGCGTGTCGGTGCCGGCTGGGTGCTTGCGCGTTGTCCGCTGCCGGTCGAAGATTTCTTTCTTGGCGGCTCCCTGCAGGTCGTGGTTTTGCCGTTCTCTTATTAGTTCTTGGCGCTTGGATGGTCACTGCTGAATGTGTGGCATAACCCCTGGCGGGTCTTTCTCAAGTCGGTGCACTTCCTGGCTGCGCTCTGCTCGGCCCGGGTCATTCGGTCGTTCCTCTATGTCCAATCCATAATGGCTTGAAGGCGGAGGAGCGGCATTTGCGGGGCATTTGCCGGATCTGTTCCGTATCGAGGTCTGACCTGCTCTTCCCCTTTTGCGGAGTTTGTCAGCGGAGTATCGAGTTCTTGGCGGAGCACGCTTGCCGCGCTCGGCGTCGCGTCTCGATGTCACGGTGGGTGACGGCTGTGGCACGGGACGGGGCCGTGTCGTCGTTCCGACAGGTGTTTCCCGCCCGTGTTGCCGAGCGTCCTTAGTGATCGTTAGAGATTGCGAATATTGCCTGCTCAGGACCATTGTCTGGACGAGTTGCCGCTCGGTGTAAATCGGATGCAATCGCCGATCATGGACAGTGGCACTGCTGTGGCGGCGGACACGTAATGCATTCCTTGGGGTCACAGCGTGATCACCCCCGCGCCTAGAATCTTGCTGAATCAAGCATCAGGCGAGCCGGGGGGCTCGTGCGCCGCTGCGCGGCCGCGATGGTGCCGAGGGGGAGGGCAACGTGACGGTCGACCGGCCGGTCCGTGAGTGGAACGGCCTGATCATTCCAGATCCGGGCGTTTACACATTGGATGAAGCTCACAAGCGCATCGGATTTCTGGCGCAACATATGATGGTCAGTCCGATCCGGGGGGAGTTCGCCAAGGGCACCGCCACGATCTCGGTGGCGCCTGATCCGTTGCAGTCGTCGATCACCGCGACGATTCGCGCGGACAGCATCAACACCCACAATCCGGATCGGGACGCGCATCTGTCCAGCCCGGACTTTCTCGACGTCAGCCGCTATCCCACGCTCGAATACCGCAGCACGGGCATCGTCTGGGAAGCCGACAACGATCCGATCTTCCACTGGGCCCGGCTGCGCAACAACCCGCTGGGCCGCCGCGGAACGATCGCCGACCTGCCGCCGGCCGCCACCCGGGCGTCCGGCCGGTTCGTGATCAAGGGTCTGCTGACGGTCAAGGACGTGACGCGGCCCATCGACATGCACATGGAGTTCGGCGGTGCCCGGCGTGACCCGTACGAGAGGGAGATCTTCGGATTCAGCGCCACCGCCGAGTTGGACCGCGAGGACTACGGCCTGGTCTGGAACGTCCTGCTGGAAAGCGGCGGCGTCCTGGTGGGCAAGAAGGTCCGCATCGAGATCGCCGGCGAGGCGATCCGCGAATCCTGACGCGATCGGCCCGGCGCTGCCCGCTCAGGCAGTCGCCGGGCCGGCGCCATCCTGACCAGAGTCACTGGCTAGCGCTGTCCCGGCTGGTGCCGCCCCGGCTGGTGCTGTCCCGGCCAGCTCATCCCGCTCGGCTGGCACTGACGAACGCAATGACCGGCGGATTCGGTCCGTAGGCGCCAGCCGAGCTTGCCTCGCTGGCGGCCTGGGCGTTTCGGCGGCCGGGGATAGGCGCGTGGGTGCCAGCCAGGCCTGCGGGGCCGTCGCTCAGGCGACTCTAGCGGTGGGCTGGGTGCGGCGGGGGCGCCAGCTGGGCGTGACGGGCTGACGGCATGGGGCATCGGGGCTCCGGAGGACGACGACTGGTCAATGCCCAGCCCTCGACATCGGCTTGATCCGCATGGCGGCTGGCCTTCACGAGCGAGCGGCGGGCGGGCTGCAGCTTTGCGGAATGAAGTATTCCGTTCCGGCGGCGAGCGTGTTACTGTGAAGCGGAACGAAGCATTCCGTTCCAGAGCGGCTGACACGAACGAGGAGTTCGGTGATGAGCGAGATTCGTCCCTTCCGTATCGAGATCTCTGAGGCCGACCTACAGGACCTGCGGGACCGGCTGCACCGCACCCGCTGGACGCCGGAGATCCCGGGGCAGGGCTGGCGCCGTGGTGTCCCGGTGGACTACCTGCGCGGGCTGGCCACCTACTGGGCGGACGAGTTCGACTGGCGCGCCGCGGAGGCTCGGATCAACGAGCTGCCGCAGTTCCTCACCGAGGTGGACGGGCAGACGCTGCACTTCGCGCACGTGCGGTCGGCGAACCCGGACGCCGTGCCGCTGCTGATCACGCACGACTGGCCGGCGTCGTTCGTGCTCTACCTGCCGGTGGTCGAGGAGCTGAGCGCGGACTTCCACCTGGTGCTGATGAGCACCCCGGGCGTCGGCTACTCCGGGCCGCTCACCTCGGAAGGCTGGAACACCACGCGGATCGCTGCGGCGTTCCACGAGGTCATGGCCCGGCTCGGGTACGAGCGGTACGGCGTCCAGGGCAACGGCGGGGGAGCGGCCACCGCCGTCGAGATGGGGCGGCAGGCGCCGGAGAAGGTGATCGGGGTGCACGTGAACGGGCACATCACCTTCCCGTCGGACGACCCTGCGGACTTCGCCGAGCTCACCGCGGCCGAGCAGGACCGGCTGCGGCGGCTGCAGGAGTTCCGCGACGACAAGATGGGGTTCAACGTCATCCAGTCGACCCGGCCGCAGACGCTGGCGTTCGGGCTGCACGACTCGCCGGCCGGGCAGCTCGCCTGGATCGTGGAGAAGTACCAGGAGTGGACCGACCCGTCGGCCACCCTGCCGGAGGACTCGGTGGGGCGGGACCTGCTGCTCACCAACGTCAGCCTGTACTGGTTCTCGGGAACGGCGGGCTCGTCGGCGAGCCTGTATTGGGAGATGACGCACGACCCGTCGGCCTGGGCGCCGAAGCCGAAGTCGACGGTGCCGCTCGGGGTGGCGCTCGGGGTCACCGACATCACCGTGCGGCGCTTCGCCGAGCGGGACGCCCCGGTCACCCACTGGACCGAGATGCCCGCGGGTGGGAACTTCCTCTCGGCCGAGCAGCCGAAACTCTTCAGCGACGACGTGCGGGGCTTCTTCCGTACGCTCAAGGGCTGATCGTGATCCGCCTCCCCCGTGAGGGGGAGGCGGAACCCTCGCCGGCGGGAACCGCCGGCGTCGCCGGGCTTGGAGCATCGAAGGTATGCAGAGATCTCGGGGTCTGACGTACGCGGTGCTCGGCTGGTCCGTGGCATACGGGGGCGTGCGTCTCGCCTGGACGGTGGGGGACGCGCCGGAGTTCGGGAGGTTCGAGTGGGACCTGCTGGGGTTCCACGGATGGTGGTCGGTGGCGTTGTGCCTGGCCGCCGGGGTGGTGGCGGTGCTGCTGGAGGCGGCCCGCACCTGGCAGCCGGTGCTCGCGGGCGTGGCCTGGGCCGTGGCCGCGGCGCTGACCGCGTCCGCCGGGATCCTGCTGCCCGAGCTGGTGGGTTTTCTGCTGTTCAGTCTGGGGCCGTACTTCGAGCCGGTGGCGTTCGCCAGCCGGCTCGTCTGCGTTTCCGGGGCGGTGCTGCTCGCCCTGGCGACCGCCCGGTATCAGCGGCGGACCCGGGGCGACTGCGCGGAATGCTGCCGGACCGGCCGGGCCGGGTGGCGGCGTGCCGGGCCGGCGCGGTGGGCGTGGTGGGCGGCGTATGCGGCGGTGGCCGGACTGGTCGCGCGGTTCGTGGCGCAGGCGGTGGTGGGGTTCGGCGGGCTCGAGCAGGACCCGTCGCTGATCGCCCTGGAGGTGGGGATGCTGCTGGCGGGGGTGTTGCTGCCGCTCGCGCTGGTGCACCGATGGGGTGAGAGGTGGCCGGGGTGGGTGCCGCTGCTCGCCGGGCGGGTCATTCCGCGCCGGCTGCTGCTGGTGCCGGGGTTCGGGCTCGGGGTGGGGATCGTGGCCTACTTCGGGATGGGGATGACGCAGGTGGCTTCCGGGTCGGTCAGTGAGTTCTCGGACGCGTTCCTGTGGAGTGCGATGTCGGCCTACTGCGTGCTGGGTCTGGGGTTGGTGGTGGCGTCCAGCGACTATCACCTGCGAACCCGGCGGGCTTGCGTGGCGTGCGGCCGGTAGCGGACCGGCCACCGCGGCGGCAAGCCGGTCAGCGGACCGCCCGGTGCAGGGCGGCCGCGCCACCCGCCAGGTTGCGCCAGGCCACCCGCCGCCAGCCCGCCGCGGCGAGCCGGGCGGCCAGTTCTTCCTGGCCGGGCCACGCCCGGATGGATTCGACCAGGTAGACGTAAGCTTCCGGGTTGCTGGCCACCCACCGGGCCAGCACCGGCATCGCGCGCAGCACCCCGGAGAGATAGACCGCGCGGAACACCGGGTTGACCGGCCGGCTGCACTCGCACACCACGAGCCGGCCGCCGGGCCGCGTCACCCGGGCGAACTCGCGCAGCGCCGCATCGACGTCGACCACGTTGCGCAGCGCGAACGAGATGGTCACCGCGTCGAAACTGGCGTCCGGGAACGGCAGTCGCAGGGCGTCGCCGGCCAGCAACGGCACGGCCTGGCCGGCGCGGCGCCCGGCCCGCAGCATCCCGACCGAAAGATCAACCCCGACGGCGTACGCCCCTGAGCGCGCCAGTTCCTCGGTGGAGACACCGGTGCCCGCGCCGACGTCGAGCACCCGTTCCCCGGGCCGCAGGCCCAGCGCCTGCCGGGTGAGCCGCCGCCAGCCCCGATCCCGCCCGAACGAGATGACCCGGTTGGTCACGTCGTACCGTTCGGCCACGCCGTCGAACATGGCGGCGATCTCGTGCGGTTGCTTGTCCAGGTGGGCGCGCGTCATGGTCCACCACTCTGCCACCCGGGGAGTGCGGGCGCCGTGCCTACCGATGGGGGAGCGCGGCGGTGGGCCACCGCGCCGCCCGCGTGCCGCCGCGGGTCGAGGGGTGGAGGTGCTGGGCTGCTGCAGCGGCGGGGGTGGGGCGGCGGTGGCTATGCCGGGCTGTTCCGACGGCAGCCCTGCGGCTGTGGCGGCGAGGGCCAGCGGTTGTTGCGGTGCCGGGCTGCTGCGGCGGTGGG
>NZ_JBEZZB010000198.1:0-17480 GCF_040638955.1 Actinoplanes sp. NPDC024001 | reverse complement strand
CCACCCTGGCCACCGGTGGAGGCCGACGGCTTCGCGGTGGCCGCCGGGGCGGAGGCCCCGGCCGACGGGGCAGCCGCCGGAGCGGACGGGGCCGCACCGCTGGCGCTCGGGGTCGGCGCCGGCGGGTTGACCGCGGTCGCAGCGACGTCCCCGGTCACGCCGGTGAGCAGCCGGAATCGCATGTTCGCGGCCTGCGAGAGGTCCTTGAGCTGGTCCTCGGCCTCACCGGCGAGCGAGACGACGATGGTGTTGTTGCCCTGGATCACCACCTCGGCCTCGGAGACGCCGAGCGCGTTGACGCGGCTCTCGATGATCTCCTGGGCCTGCTGCATCGCCTCCTGGCTCGGAGGCTCACCCTGCTGCGAGGCGATGTAGGTGGCCTGGGTGCCACCGACCAGGTCGAGGCCGAGCTTCGGCTCCAGCCGGTCGGTGAAGCTGCCCTTGGCGCCGCCGGCGAAGAAAACGGCGAGATACAGGACGACGAAGACCAGACCGAGCACGGCGAGTTGCCGTCCAGGATGCATCTGTCCCTGTGGTGGTCGTGCCACGGCGTTGGGTCTCCCTGTGCTTCCGGCCGCGCGGCCGCGCGGCGATGTCGATCAACGGCTGCCGACGGGCGGACGGCGGCCCTTTTCCAGCGATTTGCCGCGGTTTTCCGCCGCGGGTCGGCGCAGACCGACCCGCCAGATGGTGCCGCGGGCCGGTCCGGGGGGCGTGGTGCTTCAGTCCTGCTTGTTCACGCGGTTCTCGACGACCGGGCTCTCTGGCTCGTCAGCGATCGGCTCCGCCACCTCCGGCTCCGGAACCACGTCGGTGGCCTTGCTGAGGACGCGGGCGATCGCCGGGCGGGCGAACCGCACCTCGACACCGGGCGCGACCTCCAGGAGCACCACGTCGGTCTCGGCGGTCACGACGGTGCCGTGCAGGCCGCCGATCGTGACGATCTGGTCGCCGGGGCCCAACGAGTTCTGCATCTCCTGGGCCTCGCGGCGCCGCTTCTGCTGCGGCCGGATCATCACGAAGTACATGAACCCGAAGAGCAGAACGAGGATCAGCAGGAACGAGAAATTGCCACCGCTCGCTTGCTCAGCTGCGTGGTACACGAAGAAAGCCTTCCGTAGGCCACCGGCACGACGTGGGGCGGGCGCCGGGGAGATATGCAGATTCCGGTTGGAACGGCGGCGAGTCTAATCGGTCAACCTTGAGATAACGAATGCGGCACACGTCACGTTCACATCACGAGCGATAATCAGGTGTCCCGGGCGAAAAGGTCACCCTGGAACACTCCCGGCCGTCCATCGGTTGGTGGAGTTTTGCCCAGATGTGCCCATCCCGCCTCGGTCGCCACCCGGCCGCGCGGCGTCCGAGCGAGCAGGCCCGCCCGCACCAGGAACGGCTCACAGACCTCTTCCACAGTGTCGGATTGCTCACCCACCGCCACGGCGAGCGTGGAGAGTCCGACCGGACCGCCCTTGAACGACTCGATCAGGGCCCGCAGCACCGCCCGGTCCAGGCGGTCCAGGCCGAGCGCGTCGACGTCGTACACCTTGAGGGCGGCCCGGGCCACCTCCTCGGTGACCACGCCGTCCGCGCGTACCTCGGCGAAGTCGCGCACCCGGCGCAACAGCCGGTTGGCGATCCGCGGCGTGCCGCGGGAGCGGCCGGCGATCTCCGACGCGCCCTCCGGAGTGATCGGCACCCCGAGGATCCGGGCCGAACGGTGCAGCAGCGCGTCCAGGTCGGCCTGCGAGTAGAAGTCCAGGTGCGCGACGAAACCGAACCGGTCGCGCATCGGCCCGGACAGCAGACCGGCCCGGGTGGTTGCGCCGACCAGGGTGAACGGCTCCACGTCCAGCGGGATCGCGGTGGCGCCCGGGCCCTTGCCGACCACCACGTCGACCCGGAAGTCCTCCATCGCGCTGTACAGCAGCTCCTCGGCCGGTTTCGCGATGCGGTGGATCTCGTCGATGAAGAGCACGTCGCCGGGGCCGAGGCCGGTCAGGATCGCGGCCAGGTCGCCGGAGCGCTCGATCACCGGGCCGCTGGTGGTCCGGATGCCGGTGCCGAGCTCGGCCGCCACGATGTTCGCCAGCGTCGTCTTGCCCAGGCCGGGCGGCCCGGACAGCAGGATGTGGTCGGGTGGCGCGCCCCGGCCCAGAGCGCCCTTGAGTAGCAGCTCCAGCTGGTCGCGCACCCGGTGCTGCGCGATGAAGTCGGCCAGCCGGCGGGGGCGGACGCTGGCCTCCGCGTCCAGGTCCTCGTCGAAGGCGCTCGCCGAGACGATCTCCTCGCTCATCGGGTCTTGCCCAGCAGCCGGATCGCCTGGCGCAGCAGCACCGGAACCGGCGGCGCCTCACCGTCGATCGTCTCGCCGATCGCGGCGACCGCCTGGTCGGCCTGCGCGGCGCTCCAGCCGAGCGCCAGCACACCCTGCCGGACCTGCTCCTGCCAGGCGCCGTTGAGCACCCCGGCGGAACCGCCGTCACCGATCGCCACCGGCCCGATCTTGTCCTTCAGCTCCACGATCATCTTCTCGGCGCCCCGTTTACCGATGCCCGGCACCTTCGTCAGGGCAGCCACGTCGCCGCCGCCGAGCGCACGCCGTACCGAATCGGGGTTGTGCACCGCGAGGACCGCCTGCGCGATCCGCGGGCCCACCCCGTTGGCCGTCAGGAGCAGCTCGAAGAGCTGCCGTTCGCCGTCGTCGGCGAAACCGTAGAGGGTGAGCGAGTCCTCCCGCACGATCAGCGTGGTGGCGAGCCGGGCCTCGGCGCCGGTGCGCAGCCCGGCCAGCGTGTTCGGCGTGCAGAAGACCCGCATGCCGACGCCGCCGACCTCGACCACGGCACTGTCCGGAAGGATCGCGGTGACCACACCGCGCACGCTGGCGATCATCGGCTGCTCCTGCGGGCGGCGGCGATCGCCGCGGCTTGGATCTTCGCGCGGGTGCCCCCGCGCCAGATGTGACAGATGGCGATGGCGATGGCGTCCGCCGCGTCGGCCGGTTTCGGCGGCGCGTCGAGGCTCAGCAGCCGGGTCACCATGGCGGTGACCTGCGCCTTGCCGGCGGTGCCGGAGCCGGTCACGGCGGCCTTCACCTCGCTGGGCGTGTAGGTCTGCACCGGCAGCCCGGCCCGCGACCCGGCCAGGATCGCGACCGCGCTGGCCTGCGCGGTGCCCATCACGGTCCGCGCGTTGTGCTGCGAGAACACCCGCTCGACCGCGACGCTGTCCGGTCGGTGCAGCGCGACCAGCTCGGCGAGCGAGCGGTCCAGGTGCAGCAGGCGCTGCGCGATGTCCTCGTCCGGCTCGCTGCGGACCACGTGGTACGCGATCAGCTTGCCCGGCCGCCCCGGCATCCCCTCGACGACGCCCACGCCGCACCGGGTCAACCCCGGGTCGATGCCGAGCACGCGCACCACGGACCTCCCCTCGCGTACGTGTGTTCGACACCCTAATACGGCCGCCACTTGCGCCCCCCGCCGACACGCCTCGACGATGGGGTCCGGGAGGTAGCCATGCACCTCATCCCACCGATGGACGACGAACCGCCACCGGGATTCGTCACCTTCGTCACGCTGCACCAGCGCGAGCTGCGCGCCGAAGCCGCACGGCTGGTCGGCGGCGCCACGATCGCCGACCAGATCTACCGTGACGTGCTGATCGACGTGGCCGGGCACTGGCGCCGGCTGCGCTGGTGGAGCCGGGTCACCCGGTCCGACGCGACCGGCGCCTACCTGCGCCGGCGCCTCACGGCGCGCACCAAGCAGTGGCGCGAGGATCAGATCTACGAGGTCGAGGTGCGCGTGTTGCGGCCGCAGATCCCGGTGGTCCCGCTGGTCACGCCGGGCGGCAGCTTGGCGCTGCGCAAGGCCGCGGTGCTCGACGGTACGGCGAGAGCCTCGCTCGACGCCCTGGCCGACGCCGAGATCGCGTGGGTGCACGCCTGGCGCCGCAGCCAATGGCGGCTGGTGTGGTTACGGGTCGCGGCCGGTGTCCTGGTGATCGGCGCCCTGATGCAGTACTTCTCCTGGCTCGGCGACGCCGGCGGCTAGGCACGCTTGGCGCGATACTCCTCTTCCAGCTCGGACAGCAGCAACGAGCGCTCCTCGACGTAGCCCGGGCCGTCTTCCCCGGCGATCAACCGCCGGATCGAGACCACCGCGTCGTCATGGGACCGCTCCGGGGTCTCATCGACGATCCAGCACTCCGGGATGCCCTGCTCGGCATACCAGAGCGCCTTGTGGGTGTATTCCCGTGGGGCGAACTCGTCGAGACGATCTCGACCACCAGCAGATAGGCCGAACCCGGAAGGTGCGCGCAGTACAGCATCTCCGGCGGCAGTGTCTCCACCACTCCCACGTCGGGAAGGCGGCTGTCTCGCGGCCGGTCCCCCGCACTCCAGAATCCTGGAACACGGTGAGACCGGCTGCGCGGAACATGAGAAACAGACGGCCCGCTAGGCGTCATGCGTCAATTGCTGCCATGACCTCGTCGGAGATGTCGGCGTTGGAATAGATGTTCTGCACGTCGTCGCAGTCCTCGAGGACGTCGATCAGCTTGAACACCTTGCGGGCGGCCTCTTCGTCGAGCGGCACGTTCATCGTCGGCACCAGCGAGGACTCGGCGGAGTCGTAGTCGATGCCGGCGCCCTGCAGCGCGGTGCGGACCGCGACCAGGTCGGTCGGCTCGCTGACCACCTCGAACGAGTCGCCCAGGTCGTTGATCTCCTCGGCGCCGGCGTCGAGGACGGCGAGCATGACGTCGTCCTCGCTCAGCTCGCCCTTCGGAACGATCACCACGCCCTTGCGGTTGAACAGGTACGACACCGAGCCGGCGTCGGCGAAGGTGCCCCCGTTACGGGTCAGGCGGGTGCGCACCTCGGTGGCCGCCCGGTTCCGGTTGTCGGTGAGGCACTCGATCAGGATGGCGACGCCGTTCGGCCCGTAGCCCTCGTACATGATCGTCTGCCAGTCGGCGCCGCCGGCCTCCAGGCCGGAGCCGCGCTTGACCGCGCGATCGATGTTGTCGTTCGGAACCGAGGACTTCTTCGCCTTCTGAATGGCGTCGTAGAGCGTGGGGTTGCCCGACGGGTCACCACCGCCGGTCCGGGCCGCGACCTCGATGTTCTTGATCAGCTTGGCGAACATCTTGCCGCGCTTGGCGTCGATGACGGCCTTCTTGTGCTTGGTCGTCGCCCATTTGGAGTGGCCGGACATGCGTAACCTCCGTGTCTACCGTGCGGGTGCGGCCTGGCGGACCATCTCGACGAAGTACCGATGGACGCGAAGGTCACCGGTGAGCTCCGGGTGGAAAGCCGTGGCAAGCAGGTTGCCCTGCCGAACGGCGACAATCCTACCGGCGGCGGCACCGTCGGCGACGCGGCCCAGCACCCGCACGTCGCCGCCGACCTCCTCGACCCACGGCGCGCGGATGAAGACGGCGTGGAACGGGCCGCCCGCGATGTCGTCGATCTCCACGGCCGCCTCGAACGAGTCGACCTGCCGGCCGAACGCGTTGCGCCGCACCGTCATGTCGATGCCCTGGAACGACTCCTGGTCGGGCCGCCCGTCGAGCACACTGCCGGCCAGCATGATCATGCCGGCGCAGGAGCCGTAGACCGGCATGCCGTCGGCGATGCGCTTGCGGATCGGGTCGAGCAGGCCGAACGAGACGGCCAGGTTGCTGATCGCGGTCGACTCGCCGCCGGGGATCACCAGGGCGTCGACGTCGGCGAGCTCCTCGGGGCGGCGGATCGGCCGGGCCAGCACGTCCGACTCGGCCAGCGCGGACAGGTGTTCACGCACGTCGCCCTGCAGGGCCAGCACTCCGATGTTCACGCCCTCACTGTAGGACCGCAGTACTTGAGGAAAACGGCCGGGCGAACCGAACCGCAACCCGGTGGCGACCGGTCTGCACTCCGCGGCGCCCGCAACGGCCCGAACGGAAGGGCATGACGGACACGATGGTGGTTGAGCTCGGACTGCAGGCCATGAGCATTGCGGCGAAGCTGTCGGCGCCGGTGCTGCTGACCGCTCTGGCGGTCGGCTTCGCGATCTCGCTGTTCCAGTCCGTCACGCAGATCCAGGAGGCGACGCTCTCGTTCGTGCCGAAGGCGGTGGCGATCGGCGCGGCGCTGCTGCTCACCGGAAACTGGATGCTGCGGGAGATGATGACCTACACCACGCAGCTGTTCGAGAAGCTGCCGGCCCTGCTGGGCTGAGCTGGGGCCGCCTTCGGGCGGCCTTTTTGCGTTCGCCGGTAAAACAGGCCACCGGCAGGTCGATTGGCTATCGGAGCGGCCGTAACAGCTTCGTACGATCCCGATTACCGACAACTTCGCCGCACGAGGAGCCGAAACCCCATGTCTGAGAACCAGTCCGCCGTCGGAACCGCCCGCGTCAAGCGCGGCATGGCCGAGATGCTCAAGGGCGGCGTGATCATGGACGTGGTCAACGCCGAGCAGGCGAAGATCGCCGAGGACTCCGGCGCCGTCGCCGTGATGGCCCTGGAACGGGTGCCGGCCGACATCCGCGCGCAGGGTGGCATCTCGCGCATGTCCGACCCCGACATGATCGACGGCATCATCAACGCGGTCTCCATCCCGGTGATGGCCAAGGCCCGGATCGGCCACTTCGTCGAGGCCCAGGTGCTGCAGTCGCTCGGCGTCGACTACGTGGACGAGTCCGAGGTGCTGTCCCCCGCCGACTTCGCCAACCACATCGACAAGTGGCAGTTCACCGTCCCGTTCGTCTGCGGCGCCACCAACCTGGGTGAGGCGCTGCGCCGGATCACCGAGGGCGCGGCGATGATCCGCTCCAAGGGCGAGGCCGGCACCGGTGACGTCTCCAACGCCACCACCCACATGCGCAAGATCTGGGCCGAGATCCGCCGGCTGCAGACCCTGCCCGAGGACGAGCTCTATGTCGCGGCCAAGGAGCTGCAGGCGCCGTACGAGCTGGTCAAGGAGGTCGCCGAGGCCGGCAAGCTGCCGGTGGTGCTGTTCACCGCGGGCGGCATCGCCACCCCGGCGGACGCGGCGATGATGATGCAGCTCGGCGCCGAGGGCGTGTTCGTCGGCTCCGGCATCTTCAAGTCCGGCAACCCGGCCCAGCGGGCCGCCGCCATCGTGAAGGCCACCACCTTCCACGACGACCCGGACGTGATCGCCAAGGTGTCCCGCGGTCTCGGTGAGGCCATGGTCGGCATCAACGTCGAGGACGAGCCGGTCCCGCACCGCCTCTCCGAGCGCGGCTGGTAATCCAAGCGAGCAATGAAGGGCTCCGCCGTGACGGCGGAGCCCTTTCGCGTTGCCGGCCCTAGACGGGGGCGGTGGGCAGGACGCCCTCGGGCGGGTGGGCCGGGGCGGGAACCACCACCGGCGGCAGGTCGGGCAGCGCCGGTTCGACGATGTCGAAGTACTCCGGGCGGGGATGGCGCCGGGTCAGTCCGAGCACCCGCACCAGCACGCGGCGGCGGGCGCTGAGCGCGTCGCGGACCAGGTCGGTGTGCACCTGGCGGGCCAGGACCACCCGGCGGCTGCTGGCGATCAGGGTGCGCGCGGCCGGGTCGGCGGGGTCGAGGCCGACGTTCTGCAGCTGGCGGGTGAGATCGTTCTCGGCCGACTCGCGGTCTCCGGGCTCGGCGTCCAGCGCCAGCCGGGCGGCCGCGTAGAGCTCGACCGAATCACCCTGCTCGGCCACGACCGCGGCCGCGGCCGCGCGGCGCATCAGATGCGCGTCCAGGGCGCGCTCGGCCGACTGCGCCCGCAGATGCAGTCGCTCCACTCGCTGAGCGGTCCAGCCGAGGTACGCCGAGAAGATCGCGGCCAGCACGACGACTCCCACCACCCACCACATGCGGGGCATCGTAGTGCCGGAATGTGTCGCGCCGTTACACGCCCTTGGTGTGATCAACCGTCTGCTACGGTTTTACATCTGTTTTCCGCCGCGGGGCAGACTCAGTCGTCGAACACGCGCCCGTCGGTGGCCTCGATCGCGGTCGCGTACACCTCGAGCACCCGGTTGGCCACGCTGGGCCAGTCGAACGTCGCGACCACGGTACGGGCGCACGAGGCCAGCTCAGCCCGCCGGTGTGGATCATCGAGCAGTTCGCCGAGCAGTGTGGTGAGCGCCACGGCGTCCCCGTTCGGGAACAGCGCCCCGGCCCGCCCGCCGTCCAGTACCCGGCGGAACGCGTCCAGGTCGCTGGCGGCGATCGCGGCGCCGGCCGCCATCGCCTCGGTCAGGATCATGCCGAAGCTCTCGCCGCCGGTGTTCGGCGCCACGTAGACGTCGACGCTGCGCAGCATCCGGGCCTTGTCCGCCTCGGAGACCAGGCCGAGGAACTCCACCCGCTCATGCAACTCGGGCGGGATCTCGTCGTAGAGCTCGTCGCGGTCACCGGGGCCGGCGACCAGGAGCCGTAGACCCGGCCGCTGCCGCGCCAGCTCGACGTACGCCGTACGAAGAAGGGGGAAGCCCTTGCGAGGCTCGGTGAAACGGCCGAGGAAACCGAGCGCACCGCCCGCGCCGGGCCATCCCGGCAAGGGCGAAGCCGAGGCGAACTTGGCGACCGCGACCCCGTTGGGGATCTCCACCGCGCCGCCGCCGAGGTGTTCGACCTGCACCTTGCGGGCCAGTTCGCTGACCGCGATCCGGGCGGTGATCTTCTCGACCACCGGCTGCACGAAGGGCTGCGCGGCGGAGAGGAACCGGGACCGGGTGATCGCGGTGTGGAAGGTGGCGACCACCGGGCCGCGAGCGGAGACCACGGCCAGGAACGACAGGCTGGGCGAGATCGGCTCGTGCACGTGCAGCACGTCGAACCTGCCGCGGGCCAGCCAGCGCCGCACCCGGGCCGTCGAGATGGGCCCGAAAGTGATCCGCGCGACCGAGCCGTTGTAGGGCAGCGGGACAGCCCGGCCCGCCGGTACGACATAGTCCGGCAGCTCGGCGTCGTCGTCGGCCGGCGCGAGCACGCTCACCTCGTGACCGAGGCCGATCAGCGCCTCCGCCAGGTCCATGATGTGGTTCTGCACACCGCCCGGGACGTCGAACGAGTAGGGCGAGACGATCCCGATCCGCACAGACCCTCCTAGAGCCAGAGCTTCTGGAGCATGTGCCAGTCCTGCGGGTGGTCGGCGATGCCGGCCGCGAACGCGTCGGCGAGTTGCTGCGTGGTCTGCTTCACCCGCTCGTCGAGCGGGCCCTCGGTGGGTGGGGTGATCGGGCGCATCTTCGCCAGGGTGCGTTTCTCGTCGAACCAGAGGTCCACCGCGAAGATCGGGGCACCGGAGCGGATGGCCAGGATCGCCGGTCCGGCCGGCATCCGGGTACGCCCACCGAAGAACTCCACCTCGACCCCGGCCCGGGACAGGTCCCGGTCGGCGAGCAGCGGCACCACCCACCCCTTGTTCAGGTGCTCGCCGAGCACGTCGAGCGGCGCGCGTTCGCCACCGGTGAGCGGCAGCACCTTCATGCCGAGCTTCTCCCGGTACGCCAGGAACTGCTCGAAGACCGCCTCCGGTTTGAGCCGCTCCTGCACCGTGATCATGGGCCAGCCGTGTGCGGCCACCCAGGCGCCGGCCACGTCCCAGTTCGCCACGTGCGGCAGCGCGAGCACCACCCCGCGGCCGTCCTCGACCGCCTTCTTCAGCTGCTGGTAGCTCTCCGGCAGCATGAAGAACCCGTTCAGGAAGTCCTCGCGGCTCTGCGACGGCAGGCGGAACGCCTCCATCCAGTAGCGGGCGTAGGAGCGCAGTCCGTCGCGTACCAGGGTGTCCGGCATGTCGGGGCCGACCACCTGCCGAAGGTTGCGGCGCAGCCGCTGAGTGCCCCGGCCGTTCGCCTTCCAGGCCCGGTCGGCGGCCGCGGTGAACAGTCTGCGGGCGACCGGCAGCGGCAGCGCGCGGACCAGCCGCCACCCG
Source organism: Actinoplanes sp. NPDC024001 (assembly GCF_040638955.1). Taxonomy (NCBI): domain Bacteria; kingdom Bacillati; phylum Actinomycetota; class Actinomycetes; order Micromonosporales; family Micromonosporaceae; genus Actinoplanes; species Actinoplanes sp. NPDC024001. Next base: position 7,552 of record NZ_JBEZZB010000198.1, on the reverse strand, counting down.
GCGGCGTAGCCGAGGTCGATCAACCGGTCCTTCACGCGGCCGGTTCCTTGACGTCCGAGCGGGCCGCGCTGACCAGCCGCTGGAAGACCGTGAACAGCGACAGGGCGGCGAGCACCCAGAGCGCTGCGGGCAGGCCCCACTTCAGGCCGGCGGCGCCGAGCAGACCGCCGGCACCGACGATGAGCAGGCGTTCCAGGCGCTCGGCGATGCCGACGTCGGCGTTCAAGCCCAGGCTCTGCGCGCGGGCCTTCACGTAGGAGACGACCTGACCGGCGACGAGACTGATCAGGGCAGCGACCACTCCGCCGTACGGATTGCCCTCGGTAGCCAGATAGAAGGCGACCGCGCCGAAGACCGCGCCGTCGGCGAGCCGGTCCATGGACGAGTCGAGGAGTGCCCCGAATTTTCCGGAACCGCCCCGCATGCGGGCCATTGTGCCGTCCAGGGCATCGGTGAGCGCGCAGGCGGTTACGATCACCGTGCCCCAGAAGAGGTGGCCCAGGGCACCGAAGTAGGAGCCGATCAGCACCCCGACGGTGCCGGCGACGGTTACCGCGTTGGGCGTGACCCCGATACGGAGCAGGAAGCGTGCGACCGGGTTGACGCCGTACGCGACGACGGCACGGGCCGTAGTTTGAACGATCTTTGCCATGGCCGTCCCACCATAACGGCGTGCGACCAGCGGCGGTACGGCTCGGCCCCCGGGTTGGCCGGATCGTCACCATCCGGCACAGTTCGCAGTGTGCGGGTCCTTGCGGCCGGTACGTGCCGGGGTGTGGGATTTGCAGAACAGCGGCGTAACGAACGGGAAACGACGGGAGCGCTCGGCATGGCGCAGAAGGCTTCGGAGAAAGGGAATGCCGGCGCGGCCGCGCCGGTGGTGACAGATCCCGGCAGAGTTCGCAACGTGGTCCTGGTGGGCCACTCCGGTTCCGGGAAGACGACCCTGGTGGAGGCCCTGCTCGCGGCCACCGGGACGATTCCCCGGGCGGGCACGGTTGCGGACGGCACCACGGTCACCGATCACGATCCGGCGGCGGTGCGCCAGCAGCGGTCGGTCGCGCTGGCCTGTGCCCCGCTGACACACCAGGACGTCAAGATCAATCTGCTCGACACGCCGGGGTACGCCGACTTCGTCGGGGAACTGCGGGCCGGCCTGCGGGCCGCCGACGCCGCGCTCTTCGTCGTCTCCGCGGTCGACGGTGTGGACGACTCGACGGTGGCGCTGTGGGAGGAGTGTGCCGCGGTCGGCATGCCCCGGGCCGTCGCGATCACGCGGCTCGACCACCCGCGCGCCGACTACGAGGAGACGCTGCAGGACTGCCAGGAGGCGTTCGGCGAGAACGTGCTGCCGATCTACCAGCCGATGCTGGGTGACGACGGTCAGTCGATCGCCGGCCTGATGGGGCTGGTCACGCTGCGGGTGCTGGACTACTCGCAGGGCTACCCGCCGCGGGAGGCCGAGGCCGAGCCGGAGCATCTGAACCCGATCGCCGACGACCGGAACACGCTCATCGAGGGGATCATCGCCGAGAGCGAGGACGAGACCCTGATGGACCGGTACCTCGGCGGTGAGCTGATCAGCACCGAGGCCCTGATCCCGGACCTGGAGAAGGCGGTCGCGCGAGGCAACTTCTACCCGGTCATCCCGGTCTGCGCCGGCACCGGCGTCGGGCTGGACGCGCTGCTCGACGGCCTGGTCCGGGCCGCGCCGTCACCGCTGGAGCACGAGCTGCCCGTGGTCACCGGGGTGGACAACTCCCCGCGGCCCCCGCTGACCTGCGACCCGGACGGCCCGCTGGTGGCCGAGGTGGTGCGCACCACGATCGACCGGCACGTCGGCCGGGTCTCGCTGGTCCGGGTCTTCTCCGGCACCCTGCGCCCGGACCAGACGCTGCACGTCTCCGGGCACGGCCTGGCCGAGCGCGGCCACCCCGACCACGACGCCGACGAGCGGGTCGCCCACGTCTACTCGCCGCTCGGCTCGCAGTTGCGCGAGGTGCCGTACGCGATCGCCGGCGACCTCTGCGCGATCACCAAGTCCGGCAGCGCCGAGACCGGCGACACCCTCTCCAGCAAGGACAACCCGCTGCTCATGGAGCCGTGGCGGATGCCCGAGCCGCTGCTGCCGATCGCCGTGGTGGCGAAGACCCGCTCCGACGAGGACGCGCTGGCGAAGAACCTGGCCCGGCTGGTGGCCGGCGACCCGACCCTGCGCCTGGAGCGCAACCCGGAAACCCACCAGCTGGTGCTCTGGACGATGGGCGAGTCACACGCCGACGTGGTGCTGGACCGGCTGCGCTCCGGTGGCGTCGAACTCGACACCGAGCCGGTCAAGGTGGCGCTGCGGGAGACCTTCGGCGCCGCGGCGCAGGGCCACGGCCGGCACGTCAAGCAGTCCGGCGGCCACGGGCAGTACGCGGTCTGCGACATCCGGGTCGAGCCGCTGCCGCGCGGCGAGGGCTTCGAGTTCGTCGACAAGGTGGTCGGCGGCGCCGTGCCGCACAACTACATCCCGTCCGTGGAGAAAGGCGTCCGCGCCCAGCTGGAACGTGGTCTGGCGGCCGGTTACCCGGTGGTCGACCTGCGGGTCACCCTCTACGACGGCAAGGCACACAGCGTCGACTCCTCGGACGCCGCGTTCCAGACCGCCGGCGCGCTGGCGCTGCGCGCCGCGGCTGAGACCGGCCAGATCACGCTGCTCGAGCCGGTCGACGAGATCGAGGTACGGGTGCCCGAGTCCTACGTCGGCGCCGTGATGAGCGACCTCTCCGGCCGGCGCGGACGCCCCCAGGGCAGCGAGTCGGGCGGCGCGGGCGAGGCCAGCGTGGTGCGCGCCGAGGTGCCCGCCACCGAACTGGTCCGGTACGCGGTGGAGCTGCGCGCCCTCACCTCCGGCACCGGCACGTTCACCCGGCGCTACGTCCGGCACGAGCCGATGCCGGCGCACCTGGCCGACGCCGTGCGCAAGGAGCACGCGGCCGCTAGGTAGGCCAGGCCTTGGTGAACAGGTCGCGGGTGTCCGACAGCAGCTGCGGCAGCACCTTGGTCCGGCCGACCACCGGCATGAAGTTGGCGTCGCCGCCCCACCGGGGCACCACGTGCTGGTGCAGGTGGGCGGCGATGCCGGCGCCGGCGATCGAGCCCTGGTTCATCCCGATGTTGAAGCCGTGCGGGCTGCTGGTGGAGCGGATCACCCGCATCGCGGTCCGGGTGAACGCCGCCACCTCGGCCGTCTCCTCGTCGGTCAGGTCCGCGTAGTCGGCGACGTGCCGGTACGGGCAGATAAGCAGGTGCCCCGGGTTGTACGGATACAGATTCAGCACCGCGTAGACCAGGGTGCCCCGCGCCACGACCAGGCTGTCCGCCTCGGAAAGGCCCGGCGCCACGCAGAAGGGGCAGCCCGCGGGCCGGTCCTCCCCGGCGATGTAGGTCATCCGGTGCGGCGTCCAGAGCCGCTCCAGGCCGTCCGGTTCGCCGGTCTCCACCCGCTGCTCGTCCACGGACCGAATCCTATGCGTGGACGAGCAGCCGGCGCAGTGCTCAGGCCGCGGACGGCCCGGTGTTGACCCGGGAGCGAACCACCTCGACGACGTGCGCGACGGCCTCGTCGATCGAGACGCCGTTGCGCTGCGAGCCGTCCCGGTAGCGGAACGACACGGTGCCGCCGCTCACGTCGTCGTCGCCGGCGATCGCCATGAACGGGATCTTCTGCTGCTGCGCGGTGCGGATCTTCTTCTGCATCCGGTCGGTGGAGTAGTCCACCTCGGCCCGGATGCCTTCCTTGCGCAGCTTGGCGACGAACTCGGTCAGGTAGTCGGCGTGGTCGTCGCGGATCGGGATGCCGACCACCTGCACCGGCGCCAGCCAGGCCGGGAACGCGCCCGCGTAGTGCTCGACCAGCACGCCGAAGAACCGCTCGATCGAGCCGAACTTCGCCGAGTGGATCATCACCGGCTCCTGGCGGGTGCCGTCGGCCGCCTGGTACTCCAGACCGAACCGGGCGGGCTGGTTGAAGTCGTACTGAATGGTCGACATCTGCCAGGTCCGGCCGATCGCGTCGCGCGCCTGCACGCTGATCTTCGGGCCGTAGAACGCCGCGCCGCCCGGGTCGAGCACCAGGTCCAGGCCGGACTCCTCGGCCACGTCCGACAGGACCTTGGTGGCCTTCTCCCACTGCTCGTCGGTGCCGATGAACTTGTCGCTCTTCGGGTCGCGGGTCGACAGCTCCAGGTAGTAGTCGTCCAGGCCGAAGTCGTCCAGCAGCGAGCGGACGAAGTTCAGCAGGTGCTTGATCTCCTCCGGCGCCTGCTCGGCGGTGACGTAGGAGTGCGAGTCGTCCTGGGTCAGGCCGCGCACCCGGGTCAGGCCGTGCACCACGCCGGACTTCTCGTAGCGGTAGACCGTGCCGAACTCGAACAGGCGCATCGGCAGCTCACGGTAGGACCGCCCGCGCGACCTGAAGATCAGGTTGTGCATCGGGCAGTTCATCGCCTTGAGGTAGTAGTTCGCCCCCTCCAGCTCCATCGGGGGGAACATCGTGTCCTTGTAGTAGGGCAGGTGACCCGAGGTGTGGAACAGGCCTTCCTTGGTGATGTGCGGCGAGCCGACGTACTGGAAGCCCTCCTCGATGTGGCGGGCCCGGACGTAGTCCTCCATCTCGCGCTTGATCACCCCACCCTTCGGGTGGAAGACCACGAGACCGGAACCGATCTCGTCCGGGAAGGAGAACAGGTCCAGCTCGGTGCCCAACTTGCGGTGGTCCCGGCGCTCGGCCTCGGCAAGCCGGTTCAGGTACGCCTTGAGCTCGTCCCGGGACGGCCAGGCGGTCCCGTAGACCCGCTGGAGCTGCGGGTTCTTCTCCGACCCCCGCCAGTACGCGGCGGCCGAGCGCATCAGCTTGAAGGCCGGGATCAGCCGGGTCGACGGCAGGTGCGGGCCGCGGCACAGGTCGCCCCAGACCCGGTTGCCGTCCTTGTCGACGTTGTCGTAGTGGGTCAGCTCGCCGGCGCCGACCGCCGCGGCCTCCTCGTCCACGTCACCCTTGATGTCGACGAGCTCCAGCTTGAACGGCTCGTTCTTCAGCTCGGTCTTCGCCTCGTCGAGCGAGCCGTACTCCCGGCGGCGGAAGGCCTGGCCGGCCTTGACGATCTCCTGCATCCGCTTCTCGAGCTTCGTCAGGTCCTCCGGCTGGAACGGCTTCTCGACGTCGAAGTCGTAGTAGAAACCGTCCCGGATCGGCGGGCCGATGCCGAGCTTGGCCTCCGGGAAGATGTCCTGCACGGCCTGCGCCAGCACGTGCGCGCACGAGTGGCGCAGCACGTCGAGGCCGTCCGGCTCGTCGATCGCCACCGGGGTGACCTCGGTGTCGGCCTCGGGCGCCCAGTTCAGGTCGCGCAGCCGGCCGTCGGCCTCGCGGACCACGACGATCGCTTTCGGCCCGTGCGCCGGCAGTCCGGCCGCGGCCACCGCGTCGGCCGCCGTCGTCCCGGCCGGGACGACTAGTGGGTCGGCCGCGACGGGGGTACGGGGTGCAGACACGGTGATCTCCATTCAGAAAAAGGGAAGGTCCGGCTCCCGATGCTATCCGTCGGCTTTCGACCATCTCCGCCCGGCGCGCGAGGTCACTCCCCGCCCGCTGCGGCCAGCCACGCCGGCAGCGGCTCGCGCGCCGACAGCCAGGCCGGCGGGATGCCGTCCACCCCGGTGTACGCCGCTACCACCCCTCCCGCGACGGCCGCCGTGGTGTCCACGTCCCCGCCGGAGACCACGCACGCCGCCACCGCCGCCGGATAGTCCTGCAGATGGCGGGCCGCCACCCAGAGCGCGAACGGGACGGTGTCCTGAGCCAGCGCCCGCCGCCCGTTGCCCAGCCGGTACGCCGCCTCCGCCACCCCACCGGTGATCTGGGCGGCCTCGGTCACGCCGTCGCGCACCACACTGGCCGGGGTGTGCGCCGCGACCGCGCGCAGCAACTGCTCCGGTTCCGGCTTGTGCCCGTGCAGCCGGGCGGCGGCGGCGATCGCGGCGGCCACCGACACGGCCACCCCGCCGGCGATCCCCTCCGGGTGGGCGTGGGTGACCTCGGCCGCGCGTACCGCCTGGGCGGCGGCGTGGGCGAGCGAGTCGGCGTGCCAGGCGCCGAGCGGCGCGGCGCGCATCGCCGCGCCGTTGCCGCACGAGCCCTGGCCGTCGAAGGCGGCCGCGGCCGCGATCGGCCAGGGCAGGCCCTGCTGGATCTCGCGGAGCATGACGATCGCGCCCGGGCCGTAACCCCGGCCCGGGTCGAACCGCCGGGCCAGCGTCTCGGCGAAGCCGTCCCGGTCGAAGTCACCCTCGGCCAGGGCCGCCACCAGGCAGCAGGCCTGCTCGGTGTCGTCGGTCCACTCCCACGGGGGCTCCGGCACCCGGGCGTCGAGCAGGTCGGCGGGCTTGTTGGCGGGCATGAAGTACTGGGCTCCGAGCGCATCGCCGACGCTGAGGCCGGCCAGGCTCTCGAGGGCCAGCGCGAGCCGCGTACCGGGGAAGAGTGTGAATGACATCAGCGCTTCGGATCGTATTCCATCACTGAGCGTCATCAAAGACTCTCGCTCGATCACCCTTTAGGTTCCTGGTTGCCAGGGACGCTACGGTCTTCGCATGGCCACGGTGTTGCTCGTCGAAGACGATCATGTCGTGCGCGGCGCCATGCTCCGATCGCTCGCCGACCGGGGGCACGCCGTGCACGCCGTCGGCACGGCTCTCGAGGCTCTGCGGCGGGTCGCCGCGGAGACGCCCGACCTGGTCGTGCTCGACCTCGGGCTGCCCGATCTGGACGGCTCCGACGCGCTGCGCATGCTGCGCGGCATCACCGACGTGCCGATCATCATCGCCACCGCCCGTGACGACGAGCAGACCGTCGTGCGCCTGCTGCGCGCCGGCGCCGACGACTACATGGTCAAGCCGTTCACCGGCGCCCACCTCGACGCGCGGATCGCCACGGTGCTGCGCCGGGTGGGCCGGGCCAGCCGGGCCGCGCAGCCGGCCGTCTACGAGGTCGGCGAGTTGCGGGTGGACATCGGCGAGCGCAGCGCCACCCTGGCCGGTGAGTCGCTGGCGCTGACCCGCAAGGAGTTCGACCTGCTGGCCTATCTCGCCGCCCGTCCGGGCCGAGTGGTTTCCCGTCGTGAGCTGTTGGAGGAGGTATGGCGACAGCCGTCGGTCGGCGAGGACCAGACCATCGACGTTCATTTGTACTGGCTTCGCCGGAAACTGGGCGAATCCGCGGCGAAGCCCCGCTACCTGCGCACCGTGCGGGGGGTCGGATTCCGGTTGGTGGCGCCGGACTGAGGCTGCGGTTGGCCTACACCACCGCCGCCACGACGGCCGTCGCCGCCCTGGTCTTCCTCCTTCCGCTCGGCTGGGGCCTGCGTAACGACCATCGCGACGCCGCCCTGGCTGACGCCGCCCGGCGCAGCGCCACGGTGGCCGGCGCGATCGCCGACAGTCTCCACCCCGAGGCCGATCACCGGCGTCTCGGTGGACAGCCATTTCGCGGCCGCCGCCGAGACGC
>NZ_JBEZZB010000197.1:0-17483 GCF_040638955.1 Actinoplanes sp. NPDC024001 | reverse complement strand
GCGGCGCCGGCCGCGACGGCGATCCGCCCGCGGCGCGGCAGCGGCCGCCAGACCCGCTGGATCCGCTGGATCCGCTGGATCTGACGGGTCAGCGGCGCGGTCGGCTCGTCGTGGTTCGACGGGGCGGCACCGGGCAGGTCGAGGGTGGCCGGGCTGAGCCCGGCCACGGTCGCCAGCACCGCCGCGGCCTCGGCCGCACTCGGGCGCTGCTCGGGATCTTTCGCCAGGCACTGCCGGCACAGCGCGGCCACCTCGGCCGGCAGACCGGCGACCCGGGGCAGCGGGGCCGGCTCCTGATAGCGGTGCGCGACCAGCATCTCGGTGGTGGTCGACGCCTGCCAGGGCAGCCGGCCGGCCAGCGCCCGGTAGAGCAGCAGGCCCAGCGCGTAGACGTCGGCCGCCGGGCGGACGACGCCGCGCTCCAGCCGCTCCGGCGCCAGGTAGGCCGGGGTGCCCAGCAGCAGCCCGGCGGACCGGTCGTCGTCGCCGGACGACGCCGAGATGCCGAAGTCGACCAGCTTGACGCGGGCGCCGCCGACCATCACGTTGCCCGGTTTCACGTCCCGGTGCACCACGCCCTGCTCGTGGGCGGCGGCGAGCGCGGCGGCCACCTGGGCGGTGATCAGCACCGCCACCCGCCACGGCAGGGCGCCGGCGGTGAGCAGCTGCGCCATCGAGCGGCCCTCAGCGACCTCCATCACCACGTACGGCAACGGGCCGGGCGCCTCACCGTAGTCGTACACGTCCACGATGTTGGGATGACGCAGCCGGGCGACCGCCCGGGCCTCGTCCCGGATGCGGGCCAGCAGCGACACGTCCTGTGCCAGGTCCGGCGACAGCACCTTGAGGGCCACGTCGCGGCCGAGAACCTCGTCGTGGGCACGCCAGACCACCGCCATGCCGCCGGCGCCGAGCCGGTCGCGCAGCCGGAATCGGCCGTCCATCAGGTCCCCGGTGTTCACGAGACCAGCGATGCCCGCAGATCGGGGGGAGGAAACGGTGGCGCCGCTCTCAACCCGGAGAGGGGAACTCTTCCGGGTCGTCATCGGACTCAGCGTCATCACTTCGTAACGGAAACAGGTCGTCGTCCGCGAAGAGCGGATCCGGTTCCACGTCGAAGTTGCCGATGATCTCGTCGATCGGGATGCGCGACAGGCTCCGTACCGTGCCCGCGTCGGTCAGTCGCGTCCGGATCCCCTGGTCGTCGGCGAGGCCGTGGACCCGGCGGATGTCGACCACAGTGGCCGGTTCGCCGTCCTCCCCCAGGCCGACCGCGAGCAGCCGGGTGCGGTACCGGCCCGGGTCGCCGGCCGGGAAGGCGACCACCGCCCAGCCGAGGAACGGCAGGCTGACGGTGGAGACGATGTCGTCGCCGCGGTAGCAGTCGAATTCGACGCCGCTGAACCGGCCGTCGGGTGTGAAGCTGACGATGCTGCCGTCGGCCAGTTCACGGGCCATGCCGGTCATGGTCGCACCCCGGTCACGGCCAGAGCAGCTCCCGCATCCAGCCGGATCCGGTCCGCGCGTACCTCAGCCGGGTGTGTTTGCGCTCTTTGTCGCCCTGCCAGAACTCGACCTCGGTGGCCGCGAGGGTGCACAGCGTCCACTCGGCAACGACGTAGCCGGGCTCGTTTCCGATCCGCTCGCGCGCCTGCTCGACCGCGCGGTCCAGGGTCTCCCGGTCGGCCAGCGGCCGGCTCTGCCGGCCGAGCGAGGCCTCGGCACGCGATCCCGGTGGCCGGGCCAGGAAGTCCGCCGCACTCCGGTCAGCCGGTTCCGGCCGCACGGTTCCGCGTACGCGAACCTGCCGTGCCTGCTCCGGCCAGTGGAAGGTGAGGGCGGCGGCGGGGTGCCGGCTCAGGTCCCGCCCCTTCGGGCTGGCCGCGTGCACTGCGAACTGCCAGCCGTCCCGGTCGACGTTCTTCAGGATCAAGATCCGGGCATTCGGTACGCCGTCGGCCCCGACCGTCGACAGGGTCATGGCGTGCGGTTCGCGGACACCGGCTCCGACCGCGGCGGTCAGCCAGGCGACGAAGAGCGTGTCCGGCCGGTCCGGCGCCTCGCCGGGGTCGAAACGGGGCAGTTCGCCGGCGAAGACGGGCAGGCCGCGCAGGTAGGTGCGGGTGTCGGTCACGGCCGGCCCACGATCAGCCGCAGCGCACCGGTGAACCACGGTTGGGTGCGCAGGTGGCCGTACCGGGTGTCCCAGGTGCCGGAGGCCAGGTCGGCGCGGAGCCGGTCGACGGCCCGGGCGGTGGCCGCCGCGTCCACGAAACCCCAGGCGGACTGGGCGGCCCGTACCTCGGGGTCGAGGAACCGCTCGGGCCGCGCGTAGTAGGCCTCGGTGAACCCGTCGACGCAGTCGATCGGGATCGGCACCTCGGTGACCGTCACGTCGGTGCCGATCGCGTCCGCGACGGCCGAGATCGCCGGGTAGCGGCGGCGTTCCGCGGCGATCAGCTCCGGTGCGTAATCGGCCAGCCAGAGCCGGTCCAGCGCGTCCCCGTCGAAGGTGAGCACCACCACCGGCCCGCGGGTGACCCGGCGCAGTTCGGCCAGGCCACGGGCGGTGTCCGACCACTGGTGCACGGTCACGGTCGCCATCGCCGCGTCGAAACTCGCGTCGTCGAAGGGCAGGTTCTCCGCGGTGGCGTCCAGCGCCGGGACCGCGGCCACCGGCCGCTGGGCGCGCATCCGGGCGGACGGTTCGACCGCCACGACGTAGCGGTCCGCGGGTTCGTAGGAGCCGGCGCCGGCACCGGCGTTCAGCACGGTCCGGGCGTCCCCCAGCGCCGCGTGGATCAGCTCCTCGATCCGTGGATCCGGGCGGCGCCGCCGCGCGTACCCGTGGCCGGTGGTCTCGTAGTCGACGTCGCCGCTCGGTGCCTTGATCATGGCGGTGACGCTAAACCCGCACCCCGGGGTACGGGTCAACCCGAGAACGGGCGCCTTGACCCGTACCCTCGGGTCCGGGTTTAGGGTCGCCGCATGCGGGTGGGTGAGCTGGCGCGCCGGACCGGGACGACCGTGCGTGCCCTGCGCTATTACGAGGCGGCCGGGCTGGTCGTCCCACGGCGGCTGCGCAACGGCTACCGGGAGTACGACCCGATCGCGGTACGCCTGGTCACCCAGATCCGCGAGTTGACGGCGCTCGGCCTGACCGTCGAGGAGACCCGCCCGTTCGTGGAGTCGATCGCCGCCGGGGCCGACGACACCGACGTCTGCGCCGCGGCCCTGGCGACCTACCGCAGCACCATCACCGGCCTGCAGGAACGCATCAGCCGGCTGACCGCCCAGCGCGACGCCCTGGACGCCCGCCTGGACGCCGCCGCGAGCCAGGTGACCACCGCCCGGCCGGCCTCCGGCGCCGAACCCGGCGCCCTGGCCGGGCGGTCGATGCCGTCGCTCGACTTCTACGCCACCGACGGCCGGCCGGTCGATCTCGGCGCGCTCGGTCCCGGGCGCAGCGTGATCTTCGTCTACCCGCTCACCGGGCGGCCCGGCGTCGACCTGCCCAACGGCCTGCTGGAGGTGCACGGCGCCCGCGCCAGCACCGAGCAGGCCAGCTGGATCCGCGACCACCACGCCGAGATCCGCAGCGCGGGCGCCGACCGGGTCTACGGGCTGTCCGCCCAGTCGACCGGTTACCAGCGCGAACTCGTGCACCGGCTGCGGTTGCCGTACCCCCTGATCCCGGACCCGCAGCTCACCCTGGCGGCCGCGCTCGGCCTGCCCACCGTCACCGCCGGCGACATGACCCTCTACGAACGCCTGACCCTGATCGTCGCCGGCGACGTGGTCGAACACGTCTTCCACCCGATCCCCGACCCGGCCTCACACCCCTTGGACGTGATGCGCTGGCTCACCAAACGCCGCCAGGATCGCTAGCCCGGGGCCGCGTGACAGGCCGCTTCGTGATCGCGCCGAGCACCGTGTCCAGCCGGGTGCCGAGGGGTCCGCTCAGCTGCAGCACCGGCGTGTCCCGCCAGGCGTGCAGCGGGTCGGTGTGGACCAGGTCCAGCAGCGCGTCGTTCATGCGGGACCGCAGATCGGGCAGCTCCGCCGCCGGCAGCAGCCGCTCGGTCTCGGCCGTGATCGGGGTGACGACCAGCAGGTCGAGGCCGGCGAACGCCGGGCGCAACGACGCGTTCTCCGCCAGGTCCGCGCCGATCGCCACCTGGTAGGCGAGGTAGTCCAGCGGCGTCCGGTCGAAGACGACCCCCGACCCGGACGCCGGGGAGGTCAGGCACCGCACCGAGCGAGCGACCAGCGCCCGGCAGTCCTCCGCGGAGGGCGGGAGCCGGAGATGCGGTCCGGCCTCCACCACGTGACCGGGCAGGCGCGCGCACAGCGCCTCGGCGAGGGCCGTCTTGCCGGTTCCGTGGGTTCCGGAGATGCCGATCCGCATCCGGCGATGCTAGACCCGGCTCACCGTCAGCGGGTGGTGCGCTTGTTGTAGCTGCGCTTCGCCCACAGGTACGACACCAGCGAGATCCCCGCGCACCAGGCGAGCGCGACGACCGCGCTGTTGCCGATGCCGGTGCCGAGCAGCAGGCCCCGCAGGGTCTCGATGATCGGCGTGAACGGCTGGTGCTCGGCGAACGCCTGCAGCCCGGACGGCATCGTGTCGGTCGGCACGAATCCGCTGCCCAGGAACGGCAGCAGGCTCAGGAACATCGGGGTGTTGCTGGCCGTCTCGACACTGTCGGCGACCATCCCGAGCGCGACGGCGAACCAGGTCAGCGCGAACGCGGTCGCCAGCAGCACACCGAACACGGCGAGCCACTCGACCGGTGTGGCGGTCGGGCGAAACCCGATGAGCAGGGCCGCGCCGAGCACCGCGACCACGGCGAGGATGTTCTGCACCAGGCTGCCGAGCACGTGCCCGGTGAGCAGCGCACCGCGGGCGATGGCCATGCTGCGGAACCGGTCGACGATGCCCTCGGTCATGTCCGACGCCACCGCGATGGCCGGGCCGGCCGCGGCTCCGGCCACGGTGAACAGCAGGATGCCCGGGGTCAGGTAGTTCACGTAGCCGGAGCGGCCGCCCTCGATCGCCGCGCCGACCGCGCCGCCGAACACGTAGACGAACAGCAGCAGGAAGACCACCGGCAGACCGATCAGCATCACGGTCAGCGACGGGTACCGGCGCAGATGCAGCAGCTGCCGGCGCAGCATCGTGTTCGAATCGGTCAGGGCGTGTGCCATGGTCGTCATCGGGTCTCCTCGGCAACCTCGTGGGTGGTGGCGGGCGCCCCGGTGAAGGCGAAGAACACGTCGTCCAGGTCCGGGGTGTGGATCGTCAGGTGGTCGGGCTTGGCACCGGCCCGCTCCAGCGTGCCGAGCACGACCTGCAGCGAGGTGACGTCGCCGTCGCTGGGCACCTGCAGGGTCAGCGCGTTGTCGTCGCGCTGCACCGCGCCGAGCGCGAAGGCCGCCGCGTCCAATGTGGCCGGATCGGCGAACCGCAGCAGCAGGTGACCGCCGGGGATTCGGCGTTTGAGCTCGTCGGCGGTGCCCTCGACGACGATGCGGCCGTGGTCGAGCACGGCGATCCGGTCGGCGAGTTCGTCCGCCTCGTCCAGGTACTGGGTGGTGAGGAAGACCGTGACCCCCTCGGCGACCAGCTCCCGCACGATCTGCCACATCGCGTGGCGGCTGCGCGGGTCGAGACCGGTGGTCGGCTCGTCCAGGAAGATCAGCCGCGGGTCGCCGACCAGGGTCATCGCCAGGTCCAGGCGGCGCTGCTGGCCGCCGGAGAGCAGGGACACCGGCTTGGCAGCCGACTCACCGAGGTCGAAACGCTCGATCAGCCCGGCGACACGCCGGGCACCCTCGGCGCGGCCCAGGCGGTGCAGGTCGGCCATCAGACGGAGGTTCTCCCGTACGGTGAGCAGCTTGTCGACGGCGGCGAACTGGCCGGTCAGGCCAATCGCGGCGCGCACCCCATCGGGGTCGGAGGCCGGGTCGTGCCCGGCGACGGTGATCGTGCCGCCGTCCGGCGGCAGCAGCGTGGCGAGGATCCGCACCATGGTCGTCTTGCCGGCGCCGTTCGGGCCGAGCAGCGCGAAGACGGTGCCTTCGGTGACGGTCAGGTCGATGCCGTCGAGAACGATCTTGTCGCCGAAGGTCTTGCGCAGTCCGGTCACCGAGACGGCGGGCCGGGTGGTGACTGTCGATGTCATCTACGCCTCCTGGCGGGCAGGGGTCATCGCCGGCCGGGGCAGGACGCCCCGGCCGGGACGGTGGAGTGGATCAGGAGTGGTTCAGGAGCGGCGGATCAGAATGTCGCCGAACGCGGTGCGCGCACGCACCTCAGCCTGCTCGTCGGTCTCCGCGGGACCGTCGGTGGCGGTCATCTCGTTGCGGATCTTGCCGAACTGGGTGTGCACGTCGAGCCGGGCCGCGGTGCCCTGGCGGATGCCGATCTCGATGCGGCCGGCGGCGCTGCGCAGCGTGGCCAGGCCGCGGACCACCTCACGTACCCGAATGTCGCCGTTGGCGGTGTTGGCCGTCACCGAGGCGGCGGTGTGGTCGGCGGCGATGTCGCCGTTGGCCGAGTTGATCCGCAGCTCGCTGCCGGCGTGGCCGATCCAGGTCTCGCCGTTGCCGTTCTTGAGCACGGCCGGCCCGGTCACCGAGCGCACCTGCAGCTTGCCCGAGCCGGTGGTCAGCTTGGCGTCGCCGGTGACGCTCTCGGCGGTGACGAGGCCCATCCCGGTCAGCACGGACAGACTCTGGACGTGATCGACCTGCAGGTCGCCGGCGCCGCTGCGCAGCCGGCAGCTGCCGAGCTGCCCGGTGCAGCGCACGCCGCCGGCGCCCAGCTTGGCCTCCAGGTCGGAGCCGGCCGGCAGTTCGACGAGCACGTCGACGGTGCCGACCTTGCCGAAGATGCCGAGGCCCGGCTGGCGTGGGCCGCGCACGGTCAGGGTGCCGGAGGTGAAGTCGACCCGGGTCTGCTCGGCGGCGCGCACGTCACGCTCGTCGTCCTCGTCGCTCGGGCGCACGTGCACGACGGTGTCCGGCCGCTCGCTCGCGGCCACGTGCACCTGGCCGGCGAGCAGGTCGATGGAGGCGGTGATCGGTCGGGGGGTGTCGAAGGTGGGCATGAGGGTCTCCGTTCTGCGGGAAGGTCAGCGGACCCAGCCGGTGAAGCGCTGACTGCCGCTGGCCGCGGTGACGGTCGCGGACGAGCCGCCGTCCCGGTCGGCCGCGGCCGCAGCGGCCCGGATCAGCCAGGTGTTGATCGAGACGCCGGCCCGGGCGGCGGCCTGCTCGACCCGGTTCTTCAGGTTCTCCGGGAGACGCAGACTGATCCGTACGGTCGCCTCGTCCTCGCCTGCGGCAGGCGCCGGAGCCGGCGCCGGCGTGGGTTCGGCCGGGGGCGAGGTGGCGGCCTGATCGGTCCACGGGTCCGCGGGCGGCAGCGTCACGACGAAGCTGGGCTCGCGGTTACGCAACCGCAGGTCGACCGAGCCGGGCGCGAGATCGCGGGTGATCTCGGTGGCCGCCTCGGAGAGGGCGTCGAGCAGGGCGAGCCGCACCGCGGACTCGAGTGGCGCGGTCAGCCGCTCGGCCAGTTCCCGGGCGTCTTCGCCCCCGGTCGCCGCGGCGAGCGCGAGCTCGTGACGCAGAGCGTCGATATAGGGGCGCAGTTCCATGACGCCACTATGACACCACCATGATGCCATGCGCAACCCAGTGGCGTCACGATGGCATCAGCGACGCCCCAACCGTGGCATCAGGGCGGGAACGCGGCGCATGTGTTCCGCGTAGTCCGGACGCCGCACCAGCGACCTGCGGTCCATCATCGGGACGCTGACGAACGCGAAGAGCAGCACCATGCCGACCGGGCCGACCACGGTCCACCACCAGCCCGGCGCCGCGGCCAGGGCGAACAGCCACATCCCCCACCAGAACGCGATCTCGCCCAGGTAGTTGGGATGCCGCGAGTACCGCCACAACCCGCGATCAATGACCCGGCCCCGGTTGGCGGGATCGCCGGCGAATCCGCGCAACTGCCGGTCAGCGGTCGCTTCCAGGGCCACCGCGCCGGCGGTCACCGCCACGGCGGCGACGTCCAGGACGCCCCACGGGCGGTCGGTCACGGTGGTCGCCGGCCAGACCGCGAGCAGGCCGCCGAAGACCACCAGGGTCGGCATCAGCTGGATCCCGGTCAGGTTGATCACCCACCACGGCAGCCAGCTCGGTCGCTGCTCGCGCAACTGCACGTAACGCCAGTCCTCGTGGCTGAGGCCGCGCCAGGACACCGCCCAGTTGGCGGTCAACCGGATCGACCAGGCCAGCATCAGCGCCAGCAGGGCAGCCTGCCGCGCGGTGATCTCTGCGAGATCACCGCCGGCCGCCCAGAGCACCCAGGCGACGGCGATCACGGCCGGAGCGACACTCCAGTACGGGTCGTACAGGCTCGCGTTGGCGACCACCACGCTCGCCGCGAACACGACAACCGTGGCGACGAGGTCGGCGATGAAGGTGACCAGCAGCGGATGCCGCTCCGGCAGCGCGGCGACGACCAGCCACGCAGCCAGCCCGGCGATGACGTAGGCCAGAGTCACCACGGCGAATCCCACCGGCCGCGAGGAGGCGGCCAGGCCGCGGCCCACCCGGTAATCCATAGACAGAGATTAGTGGGGTTGAGGATTGCCCGCCGCCCCGTCGCCGGGGTCGGCCGCATGCGCTCGCGGCCGGGTTCGCCGCCCAGACCGTCCAGAGCCGACCGCATGCCGGCGCGGCCTGGTCTGCCGCCTCGGCCGTCCAGGGCCGACCGCATGCGGTGCGGGCCTCTTGCCGCCCTCGCCGCGCATGCCGACACAGGCTGCTTGCCGTGTGGTTGTTCAGGACCACCCGCGTGCCGTCGCGGATTGCATGCCGCCCTACCGTCAGGGACCGCCGCCACGGCCTGCGTACCACTCCGCCGTCAGGGGCCGCCGCCACGCCGGCGCGGGCTGGTTGCCGCCTCGTCGTAGGGTCGGCCGCATGCTGTCACGGGTGCCCGCCGCGCTGCTGATCACCACCATGTGCCTGCTGGGCGTTTGCGCGGTGCCGTCAGCCTCGTTCTTCCTGGTGGCCGCGGTCAGCAGCGGTTCGTTTCCCGCACCGGTGATGCTGTTCGTGGTGCCGGTGCTCTTGGCGTACCCCATCGGTCTTTGGTTGTGGCTGCGTGCCCGCCGGCAGCGCAGCGCCGGCCGTGCCTGGCTGCACGCCGCGCTCGGGATTCTGCTCGTGGCCGGCGCCTCGTTCCCGCCGGTGGCGGTCTTCGGCGCGGCCTTCGTCGAGGAGTGGGAGGAGACGCAGCCCGGCGGGCGCGGCTACCGGCCGTGACTCGACTGTGGACGGTGTTGCGGCGTCGTGGAAGGATCGGTTCGGCCTGGAGGTTGATCGGTTCAGCGATCAGCTCCGCACTGGGAGGCCGGCGAAGGAGAGCACGACATGGCCGAGGTGGACCTGCACACCGACCGCCCGCACCCCGCCCGGGTGTACGACTACCTCCTCGGCGGCAAGGACAACTTCGCCGCCGACCGCGAGGCCGCCCACCGGGGCCTGCAGGCCAACCCGGACAGCCGGATTCCCCCGCGGGAGAACCGGCTGTTCCTGCGCCGGGCCGTGCGCTACCTCGCTGAGCAGGGCATCGACCAGTTCCTCGACATCGGCACCGGCATCCCCAGCGCGCCGAACGTCCACCACGTCGCGCAGGCCATCAACCCGCGCTCCCGGATCGTCTATGTGGACAACGACCCGATCGTGCTGACCCACGCCCGCGCCCTGCTGACCAGCCATCCCGACGGCAGAACCGACTACCTCGACGCGGACCTGCGCGACGTCGACTCCATCCTCGGCTCCAAGGTCCTCACCGAGACCCTGGACCTGAACCGCCCGGTCGGCCTGCTGCTCATCGCGATCCTGCACTTCATCGGCGACGACCACGACCCAGAGGACATCGTCAACCGCCTGCTGGCGGCGCTGCCGCCGGGCAGCTACCTGGCGCTGTCGCACCTGACCGGCGATTTCCGGCCGGAGGCCTGGGAGAAGATCGCCGAGGTCTACCGCAAGCAGGGCGTGACGATGCAGGTACGGTCCAAGCCGCAGATCGAGCAGTTCTTCACCGGTTTGGAGATGGTGGAGCCGGGGCTGCAGGTGCTGCCCGCTTGGCGGCCGGAGCTGGGCGACCCGAGCGACCAATTGCAGCCGACTGATGGGCAGGTGTCGGTTTACGGTGGGGTGGCCCGCAAGCCGTAACCCTGCCAGTGGGCCGGCGGAGCCGCGGCCGGCAGGCTACGACCGCCGCAGCCGCGGCCGCCACGCTACGACCAGCGGAGCCGCAACCCGCAGGCTACGACCTGGCGGAGCCGCAGCCCGCAGGCTACGACTTTGCTGGCTGGCCGCAAAGGTGTCAGGCGGCGCGTCCGTGGCAGGCGCAGCCGGCCGCTGCCGGCATCGCACCGGTCGGGGTCTTCCGCTGCGCGGCCGCCTCGATCTCGGCGAGCATCCGCTGCCGGGCCGCCGCGTCGATCAGCCGGCCACGCACGAACACGCTGTCGATCCGTGTGGTGTTGCCGATGTCGTGCAGCGGGTTCGCGTCGAGCAGCACCAGGTCGGCGACCTTGCCCCGCCCGATGACACCTTGGTCACCGCGCCCGAGCTGGCGGGCTGGTTCCAGCGTCGCCGCCCGCAGCGCCTGTGCCGGGGTGAGGCCGGCCCGCACCAGCAGCCGAAGCTCGTCGTGCACGCTGAAACCCGGCAACAGGTAGGCCGTGCCGAGATCAGTTCCGGTCATCAACGGCACACCCGCGCGTGCCAGCTCACCGGCCAGCCGCAGCCGCCGGTCGAAGAGCTCCCGACGCTCCACACTTTCCTGCGGCGTGCGGCCCTTCAGATAGATGGTCTCGGTAGCCCACTGCCAGTAACCCAGCGTGTCGGCACTCACGTACTTGAAGCGCGGATCGCCGTGCGGCACGTCCTGCGGCACGTCGCACGTCCAGTGCACGGTCAGGGTCGGCGTCACGAAGGTGCCGTTGCGGGCAAGCCGCTCGAACACCCGTGCCGCCTTGTCCCGGTCGTAGCTGCGTGCAGCCGCGTACTCAACCGGGTGCAGACCGGTGAACCAGCCGGCATAGTCACCACCGGCGACCTTGATCCGCCTGATCTCACGTCGCAGCCGCCGTTCGTCGCGGGAAGTGTCGTACCAGAACTCGAAAAGATGCTCGATACTCCCCAATCCGGCATCGCTGGCTTCGGTGACCGGCACGAAATCCGGCACATGCCCCAGGAACGGCACCCCGAGCCGGCGAGCCTCGGCTGCCAGCGCGTGGAACGACTCCCGGCTCAACCGCGTGTAGGTCTTGAGAAAGTCCGCGCCACCCTCCACCTGCTGCCGAACCGCCGCCCGCGCCTGCCCCGGCCCGGCGATCGCGACGTAGGGCACGCCCAGCCCTTCCCACAGCGACGGCGCGCCATCCAGGATCGCGCTACCGACAGTCAACTTCGGGCCAAGCCGCGCCCCTGCCGCGATGTCCGCACGCCACTTGCGCACGGCATCACTCGCCGACATCTGCCGTACGGTCGTGACACCGTTCACCACGTACATCTCAGGATCACTCGGATCGATCTCGGTCGCGTGCGTGTGCATGTCGGCCAGCCCCGGGATGAGGAACTTCCCGCGACCGTCAACCACGCGGGCATCGTGCGGCACCGGCACCTGATGAACGTCGCCGGCGCCGATGATCCGTTCGCCACGCACCAGCACGGTCTGGCCACGCCGGGTGCCGCCCACCGAGTCGATCACCGTCGCGCCGACGACAGCCGTGATCCCGGCCGTCGCTGCAGCTTCAGCCGTTACCGTCCTCTCCGCCGCGCCCATCGCCGCAGCTTTGTCTGCCGCATTGGCCTCTGCTGCTCCCTGGCCGGCACCCGCCTGCGCGGACTGACCCCGACCGACCGCCGCACCCACCACGCCCGCCGCTGTCCCGGCAAGTACCGAACGCCGGGAAATCTCCGTCGCCACAACCGCCTCCTGCTGCTCGACTTCGTCTGAGGACGATCGTCGTCGCGGCGGGAGTCGATGTCGGGAGTGCTGACGCCCAGATGAAAGTGGTGTCACCACCACCAATCGGCGCCGAACTACTGGCGGCCCTGCAGCGAGCGCGCGCTCAATGGAACAGGTGCACGTCGATGTTCGTAGTCTCCTTCTCCCGGTCGCAGTGAACGCAGGCCTTCCAGCGGTTGCCGTCCTCAGTGCTGCGGGTCTGCCACCGGTGCCGCAGATTGAGCCGGCAGGTGAGTGGAACCTTCCGGGTGGTCGCCATATCGCCCCCTGGAGTGTCGTAGGTCCGCTCAGAGTTCCACGAAGCATCACGCGCCCGCTGCCCCTGCGCTTCGCTTCGCCCGCCGACGAGCCTCTTGCCCTCGTCGGCGGGTTCAGCTGTCTGTCCGCGCCCGCAGCCGGGATGATCATGAGTGTGCTCCGCCCACCAGGACGTCGAAGGGACCGATCGAGAATGCGGATGATCAACGGCTGTTGCCTGCTCGCAGGAAGGCGCGCCGAGTGACCACACCGTCCGTGCTCACCAGCGTGAACGGCCACCTGGGACACCTGACGCTGAACCGGCCCGCCGCGATCAACGCCCTCACCGCTGAGATGGTCGCGATCATCCGCCGCGCCCTCGCCGAGTGGGCGGTCTCCGACCGCGTGCGCACTGTCCTGATCACCGGCGCCGGCGAGCGTGGTCTGTGCGCCGGCGGCGACATCCGGGTCTTCCACGCCGACGCCGTCTCCGGCGGCACCGGATCGCTGGACTTCTGGGCCGACGAGTACCGCCTCAACGCCACCATCGCCGCCTACCCGAAGCCGGTCGTCGCTTTCATGGACGGCATCGTCATGGGCGGCGGCATCGGCGTCTCGGCTCATGCATCCATCCGGGTCGTCACTGAACGCTCCCGGCTGGCCATGCCGGAAGTCGGCATCGGCTTCCACCCCGACGTGGGCGGTTCCTGGTTGCTCGCGCACGCCCCTGGCCGGCTCGGCACGCATCTCGCCCTCACCGGGACATCGATCGGCGCCGGCGACGCGATCCTCGCAGGGCTCGCCGACCACCACATTCCCGCCGACCGGCTCCCGGAATTGGCGCGGGCGCTGGCCGAGCACGATGCTGCCGAGGTGGTGGCGTCGCTCGCCACCGCACCACCCGAGGCCGAACTCACCGCTGCCCGCACCTGGATCGACTCCTGCTACGCCGGCGACACCGTCGCCGACATCGTGCAACGGCTCGCCGCCCACCCGGACACCGCCGCTCAGGCCACCGCCAAGGAGATCACCACCAAGTCGCCGACCTCGCTGGCGGTCACGCTGCGCTCGGTCCGCACCGCCGCCGCCCTGCCCGGCCTGCCAGAGGCGCTCGACCAGGAATACCGCCTCTCGGCCGCCATGCTGCGCCTTCCTGACCTGGCCGAGGGCATCCGCGCTCAGATCATCGACAAGGACCGCCGCCCCCGCTGGCAGCCGGCAACCATCGACGCGGTGCCGCCGGAAGTCGTCGACGCTTGCTTCGCTCCCATCGACAATCCACCCGACCTGAGTCCCACCAGCGCCTGACAGCCGAACATCGACCGGGCGTTGCTGCGAAACGCCGTTCTTCCACGGACATAACCGCAGCGCGCCCGCGTCCCGGGACGGCCGGTCCCCATACGAGCGTCTCCCTGTCGCCGGCCACCGGGTACGGGTCACCGACTTCACGACAGCGTCACCTCCGGCTGGTTACGGGCCGGCCCCGTGCCGGAAGAACGGCCGTGCTGCCGCGTTGCTGCCTTGAACAGACGAGCGCCGAGAACCACGACGCCTCCTGCGGAAGTTACGCCGAGCAGCAAAGTGAACGCCGGGAACAGATACGCCGCCTGCTGCCACGAGATGTCCTGGCCGCGATACAGAGCGCTCACCACCCCGTCGAGTGCGATCAGCAGCAACAACGGCAATGAATAGGGCAGCAGCCGGACCACGGTGACGAGCCGGCCGACCTGATGCCGACCGGCCCAGCTGCCCGACCGCCGAACTCCGCGGACTGCCAGAACCGCCGCGCCGAAGGCGACCAGCAGGATCACGATGTCCGTGGCGACGAGCGCCGCGACGCCATCCGGCCCGGCTCCTGATTGGCCCTCGATCAGGTTGATCAGGCCGGCACCAAGGGACGCCGCGTCACCGTACTGGCTGCCGGCATTCGCCATGACCGCAATGCCGTAGCCCTGATCCGGCAACAAGGCCTGATACGCAGTGGCGGTGATCAGCCCTCCGGTGTGCTCGACGAGCGGCGCTCCGGATGGCGTCTCTCCGGTGTCCCAGCCAAGCCCGTAGTCGCTGCGCACCCCAGGCCGGTGCATCTGCGCGATGCCGGCCGGCGACAGGACCGGCGCGCCGCGAGCGGTCGGCGCACCGCTACCGGGCGGCATGCCACCAGCGGTCGGCGCACCGCCACCGGTCGGCGTGTTTCCTGGGCGAGGGGTACTTCCTGGGGCCGGGGCGCCTCCAGGGACCTGCCCACGTCCTCCGGTCTCGGCGCTGCCGACGGCCCGTTTGTAGCCGGCGGCCTGCGCTATCAGCCACGCGGCCATGTCACCTGCGGTGCTGAGCACACCGCCCGAACCGTTCCCGAAATCCGCCGGCTCGGCTAGGGGCACCGGCAGACCGGCGATCATCCGGTGTCCCCGCACGGCGGCCGGAGCCTCCGCAGGGGTGCCGATTGTGCGGCTGTCGGTCATGCCGAGCGGGGCGAAGATCCGCTCGCTCAGGTGAGCGTCGAAGCTATGCCCGCTGACCACCTCGACGAGACGGGCGGCGACCTGATAGTTGGGGTTGTGGTATTCGAACCGGGTGCCCGGCTCCGCGGCCAATCGGGCCGTGCGCATCGCAGCGACCGCCTCGCGCAAGGTGCCTGGCACGGGCCGGCTGCGTGCGGGGTTGGTCACGTCGGCCAGCCCGGAGGTCTGCTCCAGCAAGTGGCGCACGGTGATGCCGGCCGCTCGGCTGTCGGCGAGGGCGAACTCCGGCAGATACTCGCTGACCGGTGAGTCCAGCTGAACCCGCCGGGCCTCCACCAACTGCATCACGGCGAGCGCGGTGATCGACTTGCTGAGCGACGCGATCGGCATCACGGTGCGGTCGGTGACCTCGTCTCCGGAGGCGGTGCGCCCGAATCCTGCGGTGTGCACCACGGCATGGCCTTGCGTGACCGCCACCGCCACCCCGGGTATCCGTGTGGCCTTCTGATAGTCCCTGACGACAGCGTCGATCGAGGCAGCGTCGACAGTGGTGACGCTGCGGGCCGGGGCGGCCGGGACAGCGAGCAACAGAGCGGTGATCACGTGGGTCAGCACGGTCCGAGCATCGGTCGTCCGCCAGCCGGAGCGCATCGGACCGTGGGCCGAGGCGCCGTCACGAAAGCCTGGCTACCGTGAGGCGATGGTGTTCGGGAGATGGGCTCTGATGGCAGCGGACGTGCCGGTCGCCGCTGCGGTCATGGCCGCCGTGGTGCTGATGCGGCCGGTCTCCGGCTGGTGGGTCTGGGTCCTGGCTGCGCTCCTCGGTCTGCCACTGGCAGTCCGCCGGCGCTGGCCAATCCCGGTGCTCGCAGTGGTGCTGATGGCCACCGCGCTGACCGTCGTGGTCGGTGTCGGCGCCGAGGTGTCGGTGTATGCGGCAGCCTTCGCGCTGTACCCGGTCGTGCTGACGTCCACCCGAAACTGGCCGCTGGGTGCCGCTCTCGCCGCCACCCTGGTGCCCGGTCTCGCCGACGCGCTCACCTCGTGGCTCCCGCTCGTGCCGGCTCGCGATGACGTCGAGTCGTTCAGCACCGCCCCGGTGACCGTGACCGCCTACAGCACTGCACTGATCGTCGGCACCTGGGCACTGGCCTGGACGGTCCGCACCCGCCGTGGCCACGCTGCCCAGATCGCCGAGCTGCGCACCGCCAATGCGGTGGCTGAGGAACGGTTACGCATCGCTCGCGACGTCCACGACGTCGTCGGGCACAACCTCAGCCTGATCGCGATGAAAGCAGCGGTCGCCAACCATCTGGAAAGCGACCGGCAGGCGGCCCTGCAGACGATCGAGCAGGTCAGCCGGGCGGCGCTGGACGACGTGCGGGCGGTACTCGGCGGTCTGCGGGAAAGCAGAGACCCAGCGGGCACCGTCGACGTCGACCACCTGGTCGAACAGACCCGGGCAGCGGGGATAGCGGTCACCCTCGACAGCGCGGACCTCTCAGGCGTGCCGGCCGGCCTGCGCCTCTCGATGCACCGAATCCTGCAGGAGGCGCTGACGAACGTGCGCCGACACGCACGCGCCAGCCACTGCCGCATCAGCATCACCGTGACCCCCGAGACGCTGACCCTCACCGTCGCGGATGACGGCGCGGCAGCAGGTCGTGCCAACTACGGGCCGATGGCCGCCACCCCAACCCGCAACGGCCAGTTGGCCGGCCCAGCCGACCACGATCAGTCGGCCAGTCCGGTTCGCGACGGCCGACCGGCTGGTCCGGTCGACAACGGCCTGCGGCTCGCTCCGGTCACTAACGGCCTGCTGGTCAGTCCGGTCGGCAACGGCCTGTTGGGCATGCGAGAACGAGTAGCCATGCACGGCGGCACCCTGACTGCCAGGCCCGCTCCAGGCATCGGCTTCGCGGTGCGCGCGACGCTCCCGCTGCCGACATGACCGCCAGCCCCGTCCGAGTTCTGCTTGCGGACGACGAACCACTGTTCCGTGACACGGTTCGCGACCTCATCTCCGCGACGCCCGGGCTCATCGTGGTCGGCGAGGCCGGTACTGGCCGTGAGGCAGTCGCCCTCGCCACCACCCGCCGGCCGGATGTCGTGTTGATGGACGTGCGCATGCCCGACCTCGACGGCATCGCGGCCACCGAGCGGATCACGACATCAGCACCTTCGGCGCAGGTGCTCGTGCTCACCACGTTCGACCTCGACGACCACGTCTACCGCGCGTTGCGGGCCGGCGCCAGCGGCTTCGTCCTCAAGGACATCACCCCTACCCGCCTGCTCGACGCGATCCACACGATCGCCGCCGGTGAGGCATTGCTCGCCCCGAGCGTGACCCGCCGGCTGATCGCCGCGTCGCTGCGCCGCGCGATGCCACCCCGCACCCTCGACGGCGTCACCCCGCGCGAACGCGACGTGCTCACGCTGATCACCCGAGGGCTTTCCAACGCCGAGATCGAGACCGCCCTGCATATCAGCCGCAGCACTCTGAAAACCCACATCAGCAACCTGTTGACCAAGCTGGCAGCCCGCGATCGCGCACAGCTGGTGATCGCCGGTTACGAAGCCGGCCTGGATGATCGACTCCCTGACCGATAGTAGCCAGCGGACGGGCCTCGGGCGGACGCAGCAGAGCAGCGGACGGCGAGTCGGCGAGCCGCAGGCCGCGGGCGGCGGGCGGCGGGCGGCGGGCGGGGGGCGGC
>NZ_JBEZZB010000196.1:0-17647 GCF_040638955.1 Actinoplanes sp. NPDC024001 | reverse complement strand
AGAACGGCGGTTGTTTGACGCCGGTCTGCGGGGCGTCGGGCGCGTTCGGCACCTGCCAGAAGTCGTCACCGGAGAAGAACGTCCGCGGGTCGGTGCCGGGCAGATGCATCGCCATCGCGCGCGGAACTGGCCGGTGCGGCGGTCACCGCCGCCCGCACCGGCGGCCGGCTCACCGACCGGCAGGCGGCACAGCTGCTGGTGCTGCTGGTCATGCCGCAGATCTGGGACGCCACCGCCCGCCACGTCGACCACGACGACGCGCAGATCCGCGCCTGGACCGACCTGACCCGGCGCGCCGACGACACCCTCGTACCCGGTCCGGCGATGCTGCTGACCCTGGCCGCGCTGCAGGCCGGCAACGGAGTGCTCGCCGACGCCGCCGCGCGGCGCGCGCTGCAGGCCGACCCCGAACACCCGATGGCGCACACCCTGCTGCAGGCCGTGCGGCTCGGCATCGACCCGGACGTGGTCACCCGGATCCTGCGCCACTGACCCACCCCTTCCCCGGCCGACGCCCGGCCACCTCACCGCGAGTTCCCGGGCGTGCCACGCCCGGGAACTCCCTGCCCTGACGGGAGAAACCGATGGCCTACAGCCACTACTGGAGCGTGCCGCTCACGCACCCCGACTACCGTGCCGCCTGGCCGCGGCTGGTCGCCGACACCGCCCGCATCATCGACGCCGTCCGCGGGCACGGCATCGTCATCGCCGGACCGCACGGCTTCGGCCGGCCGCTGCTCAACCCGGCCTGCGACCTCAGCTTCAACGGCGACGCCACCAGCGACCTGGACGGCGACACGTTCCGGCTGCCCGCCCCGCCGGCGGCCGGCGACGCGACGATCTGGGAGGCGAACTTCTGCAAGACCGGCCGCAAACCGTACGACGCGGCCGTCGCCGCCGTCCTGCTGCGCGCCCGGCTGCTGCTGCCGCAGGTGTTCCTGCTCTCCAGCGACGGCCACTGGAACCGGCAATGGCGCGTCGGCGCCCGCCTGCCCGGCGCCCGGCGCCGCGCCCCCGCCACCCGCGCCCTGATCAGCACCCTGTTCGGGCCGATCCCGCCCGGCAATCCGCTCACCACCGTCAACCCGCGCGCCTGGGGAGCCTGAGATGGCGACCGAACGGCCGGACATCCCGGCCCACCTGCGGCACCGCCCGACCAGCGGCGGCCTGGTCGTGCCCGTGCCGACCCCGCGCGGCGCCGACGGCACACGGCAGTTCGGGCTGCTCGCCCGCCACTGGCAGCAGCATCTGCTGCGCCACCGGCTGTGCCAGATCTGCGGGCGGCGCCTCACCGGCCGGCTCATCCTGTTCGCCCGGCCGGCGGACCTGCAGTTGCGGTGCACGTCGGAGCCGGCGGTGTGCCCGCCGTGCGCCGCCTACAGCATGCGGGCCTGCCCGATGCTGTCCGGCCGGCTCGAGCACTACCGCAGGCGGGCCCGCACCGGTGTCGCCGGGGTGCCGGCCGGCACCGGTGGTGCGCTGCGCGCCGGGGCACCGGCCGAGGCGTGGTACGCGGTGTGGCTGGGCGGCTACGACGTGGCCGCGCATCCGGTCCGCGGTGATGTGCTGGCCGCGTGCTGGTGGCGGCATCCGCCGCTGAGGATCCGGCCGGTCCCGGCCTCGTAGATCGCATCGCGGGTGAGTGGCCGGCGCACGTCGGCCACTCACCGTTCCCCTTTCGATTCGGGCGCGCAGAGCGCCCTTTTCGCATTTCTGGAGGAGTCCATGAGTGCTATCCCCTCGCCCGAAGCCGGCAGGCGGCGATGACAGGCAAGCTCATCGGCGGGGTCCTGGCCGTGTTCGTCGGCGTCGTGCTGCTGTGCGCGGCCGGTGGCGCGGCGCTGTTCGGCACACCGCCGGTGCCCTGCCCGCAGCGCAGCGCCGGGGCATCCCCGGCGCCGGTCGCGGGCTATCAGGCCGACCAGATCGCACACGCCGCGACGATCGTCGCGGTCGGCCGACAGCGGGGTGTCCCCGCCCGCGGATGGATCATCGCTGTCGCCACCGCGTTGCAGGAGTCCAGCCTGCGCAACCTGGCCGGCGGTGACCGCGACTCGGTCGGTCTGTTCCAGCAGCGTCCCAGCCAAGGTTGGGGCACCCCGCAGCAGCTGCGCGACCCGCGGTACGCCGCCGCCAAGTTCTACGACACGCTGCTGACCGTCGACGGCTGGCAGACCATGGCGCTCACCGTGGCCGCGCAGCGCGTCCAGCGCAGCGCCTACCCCGACGCGTACGCGAAATGGGAAGCGGACGCCACCCGGATCGTCACCGCCGTGACCGGTGACGCTGGCGGCTGCGACGGCGTCATCAGCGCGCAGGGCTGGATCCCACCGGTACGCGGCGCCGTCGGCTCAGGTTTCCGGACCGCTGAACGGCCCAGCCACGACGGCGTCGACATCGCCCTGCCGAAAGGCACCCGCGTCCACGCTGTCACCGGCGGCGTGGTCAGCCGGGTCCGATGCGACGCCGTCAACGCCAACACCGGCGCCGAGTGGGGCTGCGACCGCGACGGCCACCCGGTGACGGTCCGCGGCTGCGGCTGGTATCTCGACATCGACCACCCCGGCGGCATCATCAGCCGCTACTGCCACCTGCTGGCCCGTCCCACCGTCCAGGTCGGCCAGCACGTCACCGTCGGTCAGGTCATCGGCCTGTCCGGCAACTCCGGCCACTCCTCCGGCCCCCACCTGCACTTCGAAATCCACCGCGGCGACCACACCTCTGCGACCGCCGTCGACCCGGTGCCCTTCATGGCCTCCGTCGGCGCGAGCCTCGGCTGAGCAGCTCGAAGGCGGGAGCCCTTCGGGACTGCGAACAGCTACCGCACTGGTGCAGCAACGATGGTCCACTCCGGCGTCTCCACTCCGGTGAGCACCTTGGCCGCCACGACGGCGATCCTGGCCAGCAACGCATCGCCTGAAGCCTCATCGTCATCGGGAACCTGTGCCAGCGACACCAGATCGTCCGCCCGCTGTTCGAGGCCGGGAGGCGAGCTGCGCCGAACGGCCTCCTACAACTTCAAGGTGTCGCGTGGAGAAGGCAGGTTCGGTAACCCTCACCGTTCCCGGATTATAAGATGCACGCGAGAGGACCGATCTTGATGACGGGAACGATGACGCTAGGCAGCCCTGCGGAACGATAGGTATGGATGCGGCGAAAAGGGGGACAGTGGCTCGGTGGGTCAATTGCAGTTTTCACCGCCGCCGCCCCAAGCCGAACTCCTGCACGTCTGGGTTCTGAACTCTCAGGAAGAGCTGCGCGGCCTACGGCTGGCGTTGCAGCAGGCGTTGTCGGACTACACGTCCACCGCCATTGAACGGTTGGCCGACGTCCCGGACCGTATGGTCCTGGTCGCGACCGAGCTGGCGACCAACGCGATCAAGTACGGCCGGCCGCCCACCGAGGTGCGTTTGTTGCACACCGACGACCAGTTCGTTGTCGAAGTCGTGGACGGTGACGTGAGCACGGTCCCGGAACTCGTCGATACCCGGCCGGTCAACGCCGGCGGCCGCGGCCTGCTGATTGCGCAGTCCTTCTCCCTCAACGTCGGCTGGTACGCCACGGAGACCACCAAGAACGTTTGGGCGGCCTTCCCGATGCGACCGGAGCCGTGAACCGCTTGCCGGCCCGTTGAGCACCACGTGGAGCCCCGCACGGATGTTCGAATCGTCACCCGGTTTGGCCGGGTGAAAACCGATCGTTGCTGGTAGACAAGTAACCGTGCAGGACGACTACTTCACGATCGCGCGGGAAGCCGTGCCCTCACGCTCGGACGCCCGTGGCGGTGCCGTCATCCGTCTCGGCGGAGAGTTCGACCTGAGCGCCAGTGACGACCTGCGAGCAGTCCTTCTCGACACTGTCGATGCGGGCGGGACCACGTTGATCATCCTGGACATGGGTGACGTGAAGTTCTTCGACTCCGAGGCGATCAACGCGGTCATGGAAGGCTACGTGGCCGCCGAGAAGGTCGGCATCACGTTTCGCCTGGCTCGAGCGGACGGCATCGTCAAGCGAGTCTTCGAGGTCCTCGGCCTGGCCCATTTGTTCGGTGTCGATGACCCGCCGGATGACGCTGCGACGCACTGACCGGGACTCCGGATGCAACGCGTTGACTTCAATCTTGTCAAGAAATGATCGATTGCCAACAAAGATGACCAGAGACCTTTGAAATGACTCTGGGCAGAGAAATGCGGACCCCCACCCGGGGCGATTCAGTGCTTACCCGGCCCCTGCGCCGGCTGCCCCCGTCCCTCGCAATCCGTCAGCACCATCAACGACCCGGGGTCGAGTCCACCTTCAGCTTGTTGCGGCGAGAACCGAAGTGGACGCCGAGCCTCACCCGCTTCTCCACGCCATCCGAATGATCGGGCTGGCGCTCGACGGGTCGCCGCGTAGCCGATTGCTGAGTCACGCTTGAAACGCGTCACCGACCGCCAACGACAATGACCGCACTGGTCAGCGCTACCGGGATGCGGGCCAGTGCTCCGGCCTTCAGGTCGGGGGTGAAGGCCCGTGCTGGGAGGGCCGTCAAGGCCCGAGCAGTGTCCTAGCCTTGCGCCTGCTCGCTCTGCTCGGCTACGGGGACCGGCACGATCGCGGCGATCCGGCGGCCGTGATTGGTCACGTAGATGATCCGACCGCGCACGGTGACGTTGTTGAGGGTGGCGGCGAGCGCCAGCCTCAGTTCGCGGACGCTGATCTCGTTCGGGGTGTCGGTCATGACGACATGTGTACTCTTTGCCTCGTGCAGCTGCGGTACCACTTCCGCGTGTATCCGACACCCGGCCAGCAGATCGAGCTGGCCAGGGCGTTCGGGTGCGCGCGGGTGGTGTTCAACGACGGGCTGCGCCTGCGCCAGGCGGCCCGCCAGGCGGGCGAGAAGTACATCTGCGACGCCGAGCTGTCGCGCCGCCTGATCACCGAGGCCAAGTTGACGCCCGAGCGGGCGTGGCTTTCCGAGGTGTCGTCGGTGGTGTTGCAGCAGGCCCTGGCGGACCTGAACACCGCCTACCGCAACTTCTTCAACTCGATCACGGGCAAGCGCAAGGGCCGCAAACTGTCTCCGCCCCGCTTGCGGTCCCGCAAGGACAACCGGCAAGCCATCCGCTTCACCAAGAATTCCCGGTTCAGGGTCCTCGGCAACGGGCGCCTGCGGCTGCCGAAGATCGGCGACCTGGACGTGCGCTGGTCGCGGACGCTGCCGTCGGACCCGTCGTCGGTGGCGATCGTTCGGGATGCGGCCGGCCGGTACTTCGCGTCGTTCGTCGTGCAGGTGAGCGACGAGGGGTTGCCGCCGGTCGACTCCGAGGTGGGTATCGATCTGGGCCTGACCCACTTCGCGGTCATGTCGGACGGCACGAAGGTGGCCGCGCCGAAGTTCCTGCGCCGTGCGGCCCGCAAGCTCAAGCGGCTGCAACAGGCACTCTCGCGCAAGCAGAAAGGTTCGGCCAACCGCAAGAAAGCCGTCGTGAAGGTTGCCAGGGCGCACGCCCGGGTGGCCGACACCCGGCGGGACTGGCAGCACAAGCTGTCCACGGCGTTGATCCGCGAGAACCAAGCGGTGTACGTCGAGGACCTGTGCGTCGCCGGTCTGGGCCGGACCCGGCTGGCGAAGTCCGTGCACGATGCGGGCTGGGCCGGTTTCACCGCCATGGTGGAGTACAAGGCCGCCCGGTATGGGCGGACCTTCGGCCGTGTGGACCGGTTCTTCCCGTCCACCCGCATGTGCTCCGGCTGCGGCCGGATCAACGACACGATGGCGCTCAACGTCCGAGCGTGGGACTGCCCATGTGGTAGTCACCACGACCGGGACGTCAACGCCGCCAAGAATGTCAAGGCCGCCGGACAGGCGGACTTCAACGACCGTGGAGCGCACGTAAGACCGGGACTCGTCCCGGCGGCGCGCAGAGAAGCGGTAACCCACCCGGACGCCGCGTGTTCCACGCGCAGCGTGGAGGGAATCTCCGTCCTTTAGGGCGGAGAGGATGTCAACCGGCGTCCTTCAGGTCCTCTCGCTCTCCGCGGTCGGGGTTGGATGCGCAAGGATCTCCGGCCATGGCGCGATCGCTGGTTCCCGATGAGCCGGTCGAGCACTGGACGCTGCGGGATGACGAGCGGGACCTGTCCAGTGACTCTGCCGGTCACCTCGACCATCACTGGCCGGGCAGCGGTCGTGCCACCAGTAGATAGGTAGCCGAGACGAGTGCATGCCTCGGGTGTGCGGATCGTCCTGTCGGTCTGCGGTAATCCGTGCGACCTTGATGGTGAAGATGGGTCTCGCCGGGCGGTCCGAGGCGCCCCTGGCCTAGGTGTCCTGCGGACGCGGTTCGGTGGTGGCGCGGTGGTAGCGGCCGGCGAGCGTACGCACGAGTTCGACGAGTTCCGCGGGTTCCGTCACGGTGAAGTCGACGCCGAGCAGGCCGAGGTGGACAGCGAGCGCCTCGATGCTGTCCGCGCCGGTGTCCAGCAGACAGTGGGTGTCGTCGACCGGGGTGATGGTGCCGATGGCGGCGTTGATTTGCTCGATGAGCTGTTCGGCCGGTGCGTGTACGACGACCTGGGCCCGGTACCGCCATGCGGCCGACGACACGCCCCGGCGTACCTGGTCGACGGCTTCCTCGGGAAGATCGCGGGGGATGAATCGGGGGCCCGTCGGGGTACGTGGGTGGAGCCGGTCCACCCGGAACGTTCGCCAGTCGGCCCGCTCGACGTCGAACCCGACGAGATACCACCGTCTTCCCCAGTTGACCAGCCGGTACGGTTCCACCTCGCGCCGGCTCTCGGAGCCGTCGTGGCTTCGGTAGTCGAATCGCAGGCGCTCGTGGTCCCGGCAGGCCGCGGCGAGGACGCTCAGCGTGTCGGCGTCCACCCGCGGGCCCAGGTCGTCTCGGGGCACCGCGACGGCGTACCGCTGGAGGGCGTTGACACGGCGACGGAGTCGGGCTGGCAGCACCTGCTCCAGTTTGGCCAGTGCGCGCAGCGAGGTCTCCTCGACTCCGGTGATCGTGCCCCCGGCGGCGGTGCGGAGCCCGATCGCCACCGCGACCGCTTCCTCGTCGTCGAGCAGCAGGGGCGGCAGTGCGGCCCCGGCGCCGAGTCGGTAGCCGCCTACCGCGCCTCGGCTGCCGTGCACCGGGTAGCCGAGGTTTCGCAGGCGGTCCACGTCGTTGCGGATGGTGCGGGTGCTGACCGACAGCCGTTCGGCCAGTTCGGTGCCGGTCCACTCGCGGGGCGTCTGGAGTAGCGAGAGCAGGCGCAGCAACCGCGCCGAGGTTTCCAACATTCTTCGGAGTCTGCCAGACCATTAGGAACGTATCTTGCCTAAATCGTTCCTACGCTGATGACCATGACGAAGGACAGCACGATCTCCCCGTTCCGGATCGACATCCCCCAGGCCGACCTCGACGATCTCCAGCAGCGGCTGGCCCGGACCCGGTGGGCGGAGGAACTGCCCGCGGACGAGTCGGCGCCGGCTGGTCCGGTGCCGCCCGGTTGGGAGTACGGCGTCCCGGTGGGCTACGTCAAGCAGCTGGTCGAGCGGTGGCGCACCGGCTACGACTGGCGGGCCTGGGAGGCGAAGCTGAACGCGTACCCGCAGTTCACCACCGAGATCGACGGCCAGAACATCCACTTCCTGCACGTGCGGTCGCCGGAGCCGGACGCGACGCCGCTGATACTGACCCACGGCTGGCCCACCTCGGTAGTCGAGTGGCTGAACGTGATCGGCCCGCTCACCGACCCGCGGGGCCACAGCGGCGACCCGGCGGACGCGTTCCACCTGGTCATTCCGTCGGTGCCGGGTTTCGGCTTCTCCGGGCCGACCCGGGAGAGCGGCTGGGACCGGTACCGGGTGGCCCGGGCCTGGGCCGAGCTGATGCGCCGGCTCGGCTACGACCGGTACGGCGCGGCCGGCAACGACGGCGGATCGCTGATCTCACCCGAGGTGGGCCGGGTCGATCCTGAGCACGTCTGCGGCGTGCACGTGACACAGGTCTTCTCGTTCCCGTCGGGCGACCCCGCCGAACTGGCCGGCCTCTCCGAGGAGGAGCGCGGCAAGCTCGCGTTCGCCGAGTGGTTCACCCAGAACCGGGGCGCGTACGACAAGCTCCAGTCCACCGAGCCGCAGAATCTGGCGCACGCTCTAGCCGACTCCCCGGCCGGCCTACTGGGCTGGAACGCGCAGCTGCTCGGCGCTTCGCTCGACCCGGATTACGTGCTCACGAACGTGATGATCTACTGGCTGACCAACACAGCCGCCTCAGCCGCCCGGTTCTACTACGAGGACGCGGCGGCGGCCCCCGTACAGCAGAAGTCGAACGGCCGGGGCACCACCGTGCCGAAACCGACCACCGTGCCCCTCGGCCTGGCCAACTTCGCCTGGGACTACCCGTCGATCCGGACGTTCGCCGACCGCGACCACGAAAACATCGTCTCCTGGAACGTCTACGACCGGGGCAGCCACTTCGCCGCCCACGACGCGCCCGATCTGCTCGTCCACGACATCCAGCAGTTCTTCCGCAAGGTTCGCTGATCCGCCGCCGGTCGTAGGCGGACCCCATCAGACCCCCAGTCTTCACACAAAGGGAAACCTCTCATGTATCTCGTCATTGGTGCCACGGCTCAGTTCGGACGTCAGGCAGTAGAAGAGCTGGTCGCCGCGGGTGCGCCGGTACGGGCGCTGACCCGTACCCCGGAACAGGCCGGGCTCCCGGCGGAAGTCGACGTCGTCCAGGGCGATCTGACCAAGCCCGAGACGCTGCCAGCGGCGCTGGCCGGCGTCGAAGCCGCCTTCCTGGTTCTGCAGTACGGGATGGATGTCGCTCCGCTACTGGCGGCCGCGGGGCGGGCCGGGGTGCGGCGGCTGGTGTTCCTGTCCTCGGGGGCGATCGTCCCGGGCGCCGAGCGGCAGCCCGACGTCATCGCCCAGTACCACCGCGACGTCGAGCAGGCCATCGAGGCGTCTGGGATCGAGTGGACGTTCCTGCGGCTACTCTTCCCCGCCATCAACTCGTTGACGTTCGCGATGCAGCTCCAGGACGGTGACGTCATTCGCGCGCCGTACGCCGAAGCCGCGTTCAGCGCCGTGCACGAGAGGGACGTCGCCGAGGTGGCCGCGCGGATCCTGACCGGCGGCGGGCAAGCGGGGCGGGCCTACGACCTGACCGGCCCCGAGTCACTGACCCAGGCGCAGCAGGTCCGCATCCTCGGCGAGACGTTGGGGCGCCCGCTCACCGTCGAGGACCTCGACCCGGAGCCCGTGCTGGAGCAGATGAGCCAGTTCATGGACCCCCAGTTCCTGGCGGCGCTGTTCGGTCTCATGGCGCAGGCGGTCGGCAGGCCCGCGCCGGTCAACGACGTCATCGAGCAGATCACCGGGCACCCCGCGCGTACCTACGCTCGGTGGGCCGCGGATCACCGGGCCGACTTCGGCGGCTGATCGACGAGGCAGGGGCGGCATCCGCCGCCCCTGCCACACGACGGAAAGGACGGCACGGTGGCACAGGTGCTGCGGCGACGGGAGCTGGGGCGAGCCCTGCTGGCCCGTCAGATGCTGCTGGAACGGGCCGACGCGACCGCCGAGGAGGCGGTCACCCAGCTGGTCGGCATGCAGGCGCAGGCGCCCTACGCGCCCTACTTCGGGCTCTGGAGCAGATTGCGGAAGTTCGGCACTGCCGACCTGACGAACGCGCTGATCAAGCGCCGCCTGGTGCGGGTCGCGCTGATGCGCAGCACCGTCCACCTGGTCACCACGGCGGACTACCGCTCGGTCAGGGAGATCACGTTGGCCGGTAACGTCCGCGTTCCGGGTGCTGAGACGGTCGGGTGGTCGTCGGTGTCGGCGAACTTGCGGGCCTCGAGCGCGACGGCGTCCACAATCAATACTCCGGCGCGGACGGCGGTGGCGAGGCCGGCGACGACGTGTTGATGAGGCATGTGCCGGTGTAGCAGGAGGACCTCGATCAGGGCGCGGGTGCCGGCCGCGTCGCCGTAGGCTTTGCGGGCTGCGGCCCACCAGGCGTCGTGGACCGGGGTGAACCTGCCGGCGGCGCGGGCCCGTTCCAGGGCGGTGGCGCCTGGTAGCGCGCCGGGCTTGCGGACCAGGGCTTCCAGGTAGTGGTCGAGGTCGAGCCGTGAGCCGCCCTTGGCCATCAGTCGCTCGCGCCGGGCGACCTGTTCACGGCCGTTATAGACGACCAGGTGGGAGGCGTGGAGCTGGACTTGGACCTGCCGGCCGACCAGCCGGACCGGCACCGAGTAGCGGTTGGTGCGGACGGTGACTTGGCTGTAGCGGTCGACCCTCGGCGTCAGCCAGATACCGGTTTCGAAGTCGTCGTCCGGCAACCGGGTCAGCAGCGGCCGTTCGATCGCGAAGTCCTCGCCGATGGTGCGAGCCCTGGTGCCGATGGGAC
Organism: Actinoplanes sp. NPDC024001; assembly: GCF_040638955.1. Taxonomy (NCBI): domain Bacteria; kingdom Bacillati; phylum Actinomycetota; class Actinomycetes; order Micromonosporales; family Micromonosporaceae; genus Actinoplanes; species Actinoplanes sp. NPDC024001. Next base: position 7,238 of record NZ_JBEZZB010000196.1, on the reverse strand, counting down.
GGGCCTCGTTTGCGGCGTCCCATTCGTCGATCATGGCGTTAAGTTGATCGAAGGACTCGACGCGGGGCACGGGACGAGACGGTTGCGGCGGAACCAGCCGATCTGACCCTCGACACCGCCTTTCTCGTGAGCGCCTTCGATGCCTGGCCGGCAATAGAAGACTTCGAGACCGAAGTGTGAACGGAACGCGGTCCAGCGCTGGTTCTCGATGCGCTGCCGGGAGAAGCCGAGCACTTTAGCGACCGCCGAGCGCAGGTTGTCGTAACGGACCTTGCCGGTCGGCACCCCTCTAAGATGCGGGTCCCGCTGTCAAGCCCGGGGGACGCCGCCGAGATCTCTGTGCTGGGATGATGCAGGATCGCTGTCGTCTACTTGGGTGAAGTGACGCGGTGCGGAGTTGTTCGAGGTAACCACAAGTTCGACCGAGGATGATGATGGAGATCACGCACGAGGGCGCGTTCCTCCTCGTCGAGCGAGAGCGGTTTGTTGCCCGCTTCTCTGCCGATCCGACGGAGGACCTGGAGCAACTGCAGAACCAGGATTTCTTCGTGACCGTCAAGGAAGGCGCGACCTACTACGCGACGCTCATGACTCTCGGCGCTATTGAGGCTGTGCTGCGCCAGTGGGCCGAGACCGGCGAGGCCGCCAGCGGGCGCTACTTCTTCACAACGGACCTGGTCATCACGCCCTCGCCCGGCATTACCGCGATGATCGAAGCAATCGACGGACTTGTCTGCGAGGGAGAGATTAGCAACGCTTGCCAGGTCATTCCCGACCCGGAACTCGAGGTGCCTCAGCAGGAATGGCTGGCGTGATGCTGACCTTCCCGTGCGTGTGCTGCGGCCATCTGACTTTGGCCGAGGCGCCCGGTTCGTATGAGATTTGCCCGGTGTGCTTCTGGGAGGATGATCTCGTGCAGTTGCGCTGGCCGGATTGGGCGGGCGGCGCGAACCGGCCGTCTCTGATCGAGGCGCAGGCGGACTTCAAGAAGTTCGGGGCGTGCGAGGAACGGTCCGTGGCCCATGTCCGGCCACCTCATGATGGCGAGCCGCTGGATCCGGACTGGCGTCCCATTGACCCAGAGCGCGACCAATTCGAGTCCCGAGGTGAGCAAGAGGCGCCGTGGCCAGACGACCGCACCGTCCTGTATTGGTGGCGTTCCCGCGACGCCGAACCTTGGCGTCGCGGCGGCTGAGATCGGTCAGCTGGCTCGTTCGTCCAGTCGGGTCAAGAGTCCGTCGAAGATCTGCTCGCGGGCGACCTGCCCCTTGGCCGCCGCATCATCTCGCTGTCGTTCGAGGGTGGGCCGGAACTCGATGGTCGTGACGAAGAACGTGCAGGACTCGCAGATCGACTCGAAGTGGCAGTCCATCTCGACGGGGCGGGCGCAGTAGCCGTTGCCGAGCATCCGGCGGTGCATCTCACGGCGAAGCTTGCCCATCTCGGAGCCCTCGGCCTCGGCGGGCAGCCGGCGTGGGGTGTCGTAGAGCGCTTCCACCTTCTCCGAGACCGCGAAGTACTCGTCCGCGACAGTCCGGTCGGCGATCCGCGCGTAGACACGGGTCATGGACAGCGCCCGGTGGCCAAGCAGTGCGGCGATCGCTTCCAGCGACATGCCCCGGTTGATCGCCTGGGTGGCCAGAGTGTGCCGGAGCTGGTGAGGAGTGACCCGGCCGAGGCCGGCCTGTTCGGCGGCCTTGCGGACCGCGGCTTCGATGCGGGAGGCGTTGACCGGGCGGCCGTGGTCGGTGAACAGCAGGTTCGAGCGTAGGCCCTCTGGCCGGTGCAGCAGCCAGTCGTCCAGCATGGTCTTCTGCTGTGGGTGGAGGGGGACGTAGCGGTCGGTGTGCATCTTGCCGACCGGGATGCGTAGCCAGTAGGCGGAGCCGATCTGGACCACCGCGTCGATGGTCAGGCCGAGCATCTCACTGCGACGCATCCCGGCCCGGGACAGGATCTCGATGGCCAGCCGCGTGAACGGATCGGGGTCCTGACGTGCGGCGGCCAGTAGCTTGGCGGCTGCGGCGTCGTCGAGGAAGCGGGGCAGTGGCTCGTCGGCGGTCGGAAAGTCGCTGTCGAATACCAGCAGGCGCGGTGGTCGGTCGTCGGCGTCCCACTCGTCCAGCCGGCGCAGGAAGCCGCGGAGTTTGCTCAGCCGGTCGCGGACGGTGTGCCGGTGCAGCGGGCCGCCGCGGGCGGCCGGCCGCTCGAGCAGCCACTGCCGATAGCGTTCGATGTGGCGCCGCTTGAGCTGGGCGACGCAGGTCACGGCGGTGTCCTCGGCGGCAGTCAACAGCGCGAACTCGCGCAGCGTAAGCTCGGCATTCTTCACGGTGCCCGGCCGCAGGGTGCCGGCGATCTGTTGCAGGTAGTGCTGCATCGTGTCCGCCATCCCGGCCGGGACACGAGACCACTCCTCAGCTCGAATGTCGGCCCGATCCGGCGACCGCCGGCGCGGGAGTCGTGGGACAGCGCGCAGTGAAAGAGCGTGGCCTTAAGATTGAACAGGCCGTCGACAGAGCCTTCACGCCGCGGTTGGGGATCTGACGGGCCGACTCCAGCAGCAGGTCACGTCCGGTGTCCCAGTCACTCTGCTGCAGCTCGTCCGGCCGACGGCCGAACAGCGCCACGAAGTGGCCAAGCAGGTTGAACTGGGTCATGGCCACCGTGTCGCGGAAGCCGAGCGACCGCGCAGTCTCCATGAACCGCAGGTGCAGCTCCGGTTCGGTCCTGGCCAGCACGATGCCCAGCCGTGGGCGGCGGGCGACCAGGTAGTCCGCGCCGGGCTGCAGGCGCCCGGTAACCGCGAGCCAGCTGATGAAGCGGAGGGTTTCGTGGGTGAAAGCGAGCTGGCGCTCCAGCGGCAGGCGACAGAAGTCGTCCAGGTCGGGCACCGCGGCGAGCAGAACCCGGGCGCCCCAGCGGACCTTGTGGTCAGTGTTCTGCCCTGGGCCGCTCGGTGGGCGAGGTAGTACTCGACAAGATCCGGCCGCAACTGGTGGCACGTCAGCTGCGGCAACCCGGTCCGCCGCTTGACCCCATCGAGGATCTCGTCCAGACCATCGGCGGACAGCGGCCGGCCACGAGTCGGCCCGCGCAGTACCACGAACACCCGGTCATATCCGCCGGACGGTGTGCCGCTGCTTGCGCGGCGCGTCCAAGTCAGCACGCAGGATGTCATCGATCACTGGCGTGAACGGGTCGAGCTTCGAGGCCCGCGGCGGCATCGCCTTGCGTGGTGGCGGGAGCGCTGACGCGGTGGCGGCGCTGACCGTGCGCCGACCGACCCGATACTTGGCCTCGATCGCCCGGCCTGACATCCCCGCAGCGAGATCGCGGCGGATCGCCGCGAACAGCTCGATCTTCGACATCCGGGGCATCGGCTCACCTCAGTCCGGGTGAGCCGATGCTCCCACCATTACGCGTGGTGCCGGAACTGGCGGACAGCGCATCCATCCGATCGAGTGTCCACCTCACGTGGTGTCGTAAGTCGCGGATAAATCCCACGTCAACGCGGGTCAGGAGGCTCGTCGCGGACCTGTCGTCCTCCGGCCCTCTCGACCCTGGCCGATGAGAAACCTGAACGCCGGCGCCGCGTCCGCCAGTCATGTCTTGTCGATCACAATCCGTCGTTCTTGGGGGCGGGCCAAGCGGCCAGGCGCGTCGGGTTGAATGTGGCTGTGACCGCTCATGATGTTGCTGGAAGCCTGCCGGATATCGCGACGCTGCGAGAGCGCTGTCGTGCATTGGCGGTGCTGGAGGCGATCCTGAGCCCGGAGGAGGAGTCTCGGTACTACTCGTTCACGAGGTCCTGGTCAGATGACGAGGAAATGGCGTCGATGGACAACGGTTCCGGGGACGCCTGGTCGATCGTCTTCTCGCCTGCAGGCGCCTTCCTCCGCGGATTCGATCATGAGTCTCCGATGAGTCCGGCCGTGAACGACGAGGAGTTGTGGCCGGGACTGGTCGACACGGTGCCGGAGGTGTTCTCCGCCGCAGTGAACGAACCCGCTTTCAGCTACGAAGGCACGTTGGAAGCGACGGTCTGCCTATGGCGGCGTGTCGACGACGACCAGTGGCATACGGGCGACATCGACTTTCCCGATGGCGCCGATCCTGATGGTGCCGATCGGCTGTTCTCCGTGCTGCTCGATTCGACAGGCTTGGCCTACCACGGCTTCGCCGAGGACTACTACGGCAAAGCCATAAATTTTGATGCCGTCCGCGAGATCTTCGCGCTGGCGCCGCTGACCGCGAACATGGTCCGGCGCCTGAAGGCCGACCGATCCACAGCCGCCCTCCTCGCCGATTTGTCCTACATCGGTTACCCCGCGCAACTGACATAAGCGTTCGACCTGGCGGTGGTGCCGAAACTCGCGGACACGAGAATCGTTGGCGATCATGCGGTGTCGAAAGTGACGTTCAGACGGTGTCCAGAACCACGGACACAACCAGTCCAGCGCCGACGGCGCCCACCTGGTGAATACCTGCTCAATTGGCTAGGTTGCACTCACCTCATCCGATCCTCGTGGGGAGCGGCAGCCGTGCGGCAACAGCGCAAGACCTTCCGGGCGATCGAGGTCGGCGATGGCGGCGACGGGCGGTGGGCCGCCTACGCCCGGGGCCTGTGGCAGGAGATGGATAGCCTGCTGACCGAGGAGGGCCAGACTCCGGAGGGCGCGGATCGTGTTCGGGCGCTGTTTCGTGCGCACATGCCGGAACTGGTCCCGGTTCTGGACCGCCTGGCCGGCCAACTCGACCGGCCCGAGGCGGAAGCCTTCCTCACCCACGCGGCACTGCGGCCGTTCTCGCAGGGCTGCACCCAGATCGGCAGGAACGCCACTCTGCTGCGCAACTATGACCTACGGCCCGACCAGTGCGAAGGGACCATCGTCTCCTCCTGCTTCCTGCGCCCCGTGATCGGGATGCAGGACATGCTGTGGGGGCTGCTCGACGGGATGAACGACGCCGGTCTCGCGGTCTCGCTCACCTGGGGCGGACGTTCCGTCTACGGACGCGGCTTCGCCATCCTCATCCTCGTGCGCTACCTGCTGGAGACGTGCGACACCGTCGATGAGGCGGTCGACAGGCTGCAGTCCCTACCGGTCGCCGTCCCCCAGAACCTCACCCTTGTCGATCCCAAGAAGGCGATGACGGTGTTCGTGGGACCGGATATCTCGCCAACGGTGGCACCGGACGCCTGCGCCGCCAATCACCAGCACCTGCCGGTGACCGACGAGCAGGAACGGGCCATGCGGACGCAGGAGCGGCTGCGAGCCATCCGCGCCGCGGGCGCGGATGTGGCGGCGATGCTGAAGCCGCCGCTTTATCGATCCGTCGACGAGCAGGGGTCGAGAACGCTCTACACAGCCCGCTACCAGCCCGTCGAGGGCCGTGTGACGTACTACTGGCCCGGCGAGTCCTGGCAACAGTCCTTCGGTGACTTCGCGCCCGGATCCCGCACTGTCACCTTGGGCGGGGTCGGCTGAGAGGCTTTCCACCGGCGACATCTGGGCCGGCCTCGGCCTGCTCACCCTGGCCAGAGCCAAATCTTCCGGGAAGACGGCAGACAGCCCGCGACGCACGGGCGTGCTGACATTCCACCGGTTGTTGAACGGCTCCACCGCCAATGAGCTGGGATTTGTTCGCTTGTCCGGGCACCACGCAGCCGACTCGCCACCGCCCAGCAATGAACCACCCGCGAGACGGCGTCATGTTCCTCTACGCCCTCACCCCGTTACCCGACTGGATCGCCGTCGACCCGGCCGTCCGCAACTGCTGGGCGCGAAGGCCGTCCTCGCGCTCGCCGACGTCGCCACCGAACTTCGCTGGGCCGGCGAAATGCGCCACCACCGCCGACATCCCACCCATCCCGCAGCCCCGGGCATTCCTGCTGGCCGACACCGCCACCGGTCCGCCGTTCTGAGCCCGATCTGCCATCGTCACGGACGAGGTAGACGGCGCCGACGTCGGCTATCAAGCGGAGCCCGAACTCACCGACATTGACCATGGAACCGAACTCTGTCCGGCGCCCAACTCACGAACATCTGGCGCCTGATCCAACTAACGAAGCCACGATCGGGATCGTGAAGGATGGGCACGCGGCTCGGCGGTATATCGCGGGACCACGGTGTCACCGGACGCTACGCTCACAGCGAGAAGCCCCGGGGGGCCGTTGATCAACGCCAACTTCGTGTTCCTCGCGCTGCTCTTCAACGCTGTCGGCGCGGCGTCTTATCTGTATCGCTTGGTCAAAGGCCAGATCCAGCCCTATGCCGTCACCTGGACAATCTGGGGGCTCGCCCCTGCCGTGGCGTTTGCGGCTCAACTGCACGACGGCGGCTCTCACTGTCTGGTCCTTCACCGACGTGGCGTTCGGTGTCTGCCTCGCCGTTCTGGGCGGGAGCATGACGCTGGTGATCGATCACCTCCCGCGCCGACTGACAGCTGCTCCCGCCACGAAGTGGCTCGGCGGCAGGTCGGCGCCTCGTCGACGGGTGGTCCATAGTTCTCGTCCCGGATGTTGCGGAACACCTCGATCACTGGCTGCCGAGGTCAGTGATCAGAACCTCGCCCCAGACCCGAAGCTCCGCGGAGCGGGTCAGGCCGCGAGACTCAACAGTAAATGCGGACCATGTCGGCGCTGATGTTCTGGTGGAAGTTCCCCCGCTGACCGGGATAGACCCAGCCCTTCAACTCGAACTCATCGGGGCCGGTCCGGTTGTACACCTCGACTTTGCCGCTTCCCCTGTTGTAGATCGAGTACAGGCTGTTCTGGAGCCTACGCTGCTCACCCCGATCCAGGTGCCAGTCGCCACAGCCCGGTGCCACCCACCGAACGCCGATGCCGTCAAGATGGGTGTAGTAGCAGGAGTAGCCCGCCGGGCAGTCCCACGCGACGGTGACCCGCTCGGGGGTGAGCACCCTCAGCTCCTCCGCGGCGGTGACCGAAGTCCGCGCTTGAGCGGCGGGAACAGCAGCAAAACTGAAGGCCATGATCGCGGTAAGGCTCACGACCAGCAGACGTCGCAACGAAATGGCCAATGGAAACACCTCCGTGTATCGATGAGCAGTACGGTTCATCAACCAACCGACGCCGCGTGGGCGTTGCCAGACCTGCCTGCGAAGCTCGCAAACCAGCGGCCTAGTACTGCTACGGCGGATCACTACTTCGAGTAGTTCTGGATCGTTTCCCGGACGTGGTCACGGTTGAGCAGGTGCAGGGTTGGGACGAGGCG
>NZ_JBEZZB010000195.1:0-17649 GCF_040638955.1 Actinoplanes sp. NPDC024001 | reverse complement strand
GCCTCGTCCCAACCCTGCACCTGCTCAACCGTGACCACGTCCGGGAAACGATCCAGAACTACTCGAAGTAGTGATCCGCCGTAGCAGTATTAGGTGCGTGAGTGACAGCCAGCCTTGGCTCCACCCAGGTCGGCGGCGGGCTGGCCGGCTCTCACTCAGCCACCGGCTCTGTCGGTCCCTGGCCTCCAACCGGCCAACGTCGGCTGCCGCTCAGGGTCGTCTGAGCGGTCGTATTCGGTGCATGGGAGCCGGCCGAGCAAGGCCGCGGGATGCCGCGACGGCGCCCAGCGAGGGCGGTGCGCTACGTCCCGGGGCGTAGGGGCACTGCCGCCTGACAGCGGACGCGGTCAACCATCGACCACGCCACGCTGGCTGCATGACTGAGCGTGCGTTTCGATTCGGGGTCGTCGCGGGGCTGGCTCACTCCGGCACCGAGTGGGTGGGCATCGCGCGGAAGGCTGAGCAGCTCGGGTATGACGCCCTGCTCGTACCGGACACGCTCTTCACCCTGGCGCCGTTCGCGGCGCTTGCCTCGGCTGCTGCCGTGACCAGCAGTTTGCGGGTGGGGAGCTACGTGCTCAGCGCGCCCAACCGGACACCGGCGCAGGTCGCCTGGGAGGCGCGCAGCCTGCAGACGCTGAGTGACGGGCGCCTGGAGCTGGGGATCGGGGGCGGGCGACCGGCCGCGGAAGCGGACGCGGTTGCGCTCGGCGGTGGGTTCGGCACTCCGGGGGAGCGGCTGCGCCGCGTTGCGGAGACCATCCGGGCGGTGCGGGAATTGCCGGAGCCGCCGCCGATTCTGATTGCCGCCGGAAAGCCGGGCATGCTGCGGCTCGCCGCTGAGCAGGCTGACATGGTGACCTTCGGGTTGCCGCCGGGTGTTCCGTTCGCCGAGTTGGCGCGGATGGCGGAACGGTTCCGCGGCATGGCGGGGGACCGTGCCGGTGAGGTCGAGCTGCAGTTCAACGTGGCGGCGGTGGCGCCGACCGTGGACGCGCTGCCCTACTGGGTGTCGCGCCAGGTGGGTGGGGATGCCCGGGCGATGGCGGCGGCCGGCGGTGCGAGCTTCCTGATCGGTGAGCCGGACCGGATCGCTGACGAGCTCCGGCGGCGGCGGGACGAGGCCGGCTTCTCCTACGTCGCGGTCAACGCCATGTTCATGGATCGCTTCGAGCCGGTCCTGCGCCGCCTCCGCACGACGGCCCCGGTCTGACCGGCCGACCGGCGAGCCGCCCCGGCACGTAGGCGGCCAGCTCGAAGGGCAGCTCGGCGACCACCCGCCCGGCCGTCGGCACGGACGCACAACCCGGGCGGCGTAGACCGGCGGAGCGCAGCGCGCCACCGGCGGACATCCGCTGGTCAGGCCGTTCCGCGGACGGCCCAGGCCGCGGCGGTCAGGGCGATGGCGCCGTCGGCTCGGACCGGCAGGCGGGCGCGCAGCAGGTCACGGAGGGCATCGCGGTCCGGGCCGGAGCGGGTGGCGACATAGCCGGGCGCCGGGCCCTGACCGCCCAGGAACGGCTGCCAGTAGTCGTCGAAGTCGGTGAACACCGTGGGGATCACGATCCGGTGGGTGGCGACGGCGCGCAGGCCGGCCGCGGTCCAGAGTTCCGCGAGTGCGTCGTCGCGGCACAGCGGGAAGCGGAGGTTCTCGGCGAGGGGCGCGGCGGCCGGGTCGAGGTCGGCGGCCGCCGCCCAGAAGTGCCGCATCATCTCCATCCCGGCCGCGTAGTCCCAGACGTAGGCGGCGACCACCCCGCCCGGCGCGGCGACCCGGGCGAACTCGCGCACCGCGACCTCCGGCCGGCCGACGAAATTGAGCGCCAGGCCGCTGACCACGGCATCGAACGAGCCGTCGGCCAGGGGAAGCGCGGTGGCATCGCCGGCAGAGAGCTGCGGCAGGTCGCCCAGCGCCTTCTTCGCGGTGGTGAGGAAACCGGCGGAGGGGTCGACGCCCAGCAACCGCAGCGGCTCGGCGACGGCGCCGATCCGGGCGGTCAGCGCACCGGTCCCGCAGCCGACGTCCAGCCAGCGGCGGGCCGGCGCCACGTCGAGCCAGGACACGAAGACCTCTGCGACCCGACGGCTCCACCGGCCGACGTAGGCCTCGTAGGCGTCACCGGACTGCCACACCACCTGCCCCATCGGCGCACCCTACGCCTGTTCCGCCGCCACCGGGCGACAGCGCGGCGGCGTGAAGGACGAGGCCGTCAGACCTGGCGGTCCCGGCCGGCGGCCGCGCCGGCGAGCATCTGCGGGATCATCAGGGCGCTCATCAGCGCCAGCGGCACCTGCCAACCCCCGGTGGCGTCGTGCAGAAAACCGATCAGAATCGGACCGGGAATCGCGATCAGGTAGCCCACACCCTGCGCGAACGCGGACAGCCGCACCACCGTCCCGGCATTGCGGCCGCGCAGCGCGATCATCGTCAGGACCAGCGGGAACGCGGTGTTGGCGACGCCCAGCAGGATCGCCCACAGCCACGGCGCGGCGGCCGGGGCCAGCCACAGGCCGGCCCAGCCGGCCACGCCGAAGACGCCCAGGCCCAGCGCGATGACGCTCTGGCTGCGCAGCCGGCCGGCCAGCGCCGGCAGCAGGAACGACAGCGGGATGCCCAGGAACGAGGTCACCGCGAAGAGCACGCCGGCTTTCTCCGCCGAGACGCCGGCATCGCGGTAGATCTGCGGCAGCCAGCCGATGATCACGTACGCCGACGTGGACTGCATGCCGAAATACGCCGCCAGCGCCCACGCGACGGGGTGCCGGCTCACCCGTACCCCGGAGGGGGTTGACGTTGTGGTGGTGGCGCGGTCACGCGCCAGGAGCAGCCACGGCGGAAGCGCGACCAGCGCGGCCAGCGACCAGCAGGCCAGGCCGAGCCGCCAGTCGCCGAACGTGCCGGTCAGCGGCACGGTCGCGGCAGCGGCCGTGGTCGCGCCGATGTTGAGCGCGACCGTGTAGAAACCGGTGACGGTGCCGACCTGATCCGGGAACCGGTCCTTGACGATCGACGGCAGCAGCACGTTGACCAGCGCGATGCCGGCCATCGCCACCGCGCTGAGCAGCAGGAACAGCACCGCGCCGCCGGCGTAGGGCCGCACCAGCAGGCCGGCGGTGAGCAGCAGCAGACCGCCGAGGATCACCGGCGCGGCGCCGAAGCGCCGGGCCAAGCGGGGCGCGGCCAGGCCGATCGAGGCGAAACACAGCACCGGTACGGACGTGAGCAGTCCCGCCTGCGTCGCCGTCATGTCGAGCCCGGCCCGGATCTCGGCGAGCACCGGGCCGACACTGGTGACCGCCAGCCGCAGGTTCAGCGCCGCGAGCAGCAGTGCGACGAGCGTGAACGTGCGTCCTTGGCGGCGGCTGACCGCCTGTTCTTCCCGGAGTGCCACGCCCCCATCATGGTCGCGGAGCAGCCCGGTCGCCCGGCCAGGTGTGTACGGTCACATCGGGGGACCGCCACTTACACCGTGGCGATGACCTCCTGCTCACGCTCGATCTGCTCGTTCCACTCGCGCTTGCTGGACTGCCAGCCGTCCTCGTTCATGCCGCGCCGCCAGTAGCCGGAGATGGAGAGCTGGTCCATCGTCAGCCCCCGCTCGCGCCGCAGGTAGCCGCGCAGGTCGCGGACGAAGTTGGCCTCGCCGTGCACGAACGCGTGCACCCGGCCCTCGGGGAACTCGGCACGGCGCACCGCGTCGCAGAGCAGCTCGCCGACCGGGCGGGCGCCCCGGTGCAGCCAGGTGATCTCGGCGTTGCCGGGGGTGCTGAGTTTCTGCTCCTCGTCGGGGCCCTCGACCTCGATGAACGCCTGCACCGCGGCGCCTTCCGGCATGCCCTCGAGCGCGGCGGCGATCGCCGGCAGGGCGCTCTCGTCACCGGCCAGCAGATGCCAGGCGGCGTCGGGGCTGGGAGCATAGGCGCCGCCGGGGCCCATGAACCGGACGATGTCGCCGGGGGCCGCCTTGGCAGCCCACGGGCCGGCGATGCCGGTGTCGCCGTGCACCACGAAGTCGATCCACATCTCGGGGATCTCGGGCAGCCATTTGCGCACCGTGTAGGTGCGCACGACGGGCCAGGTCTCCCGGGGCATCGTCTCCCGGATGACGCCCATGTCGAACGGCTCCGGATAGCTCACACCGGGCTGGGGGAAGAGCACCTTGATGTAGTGGTCGGTGCACTGCCCGGCCTCGATCCGGGCGAGGGCCTCGCCGCCGACCACGACGCGCATCATGTGCGGGGTCAGCTGCTCGACTCGGGTGACCACGCCCTCGTGGGCCGGCCGAGTCGCTCGGTTCGCCATGACTGCACCTCACTGCCGGTGGGACGATCAGCAGGTAAGGCTACCCTTATTCTCGCGGATCTACCGTTCCGCGCCGTGGAATTTGAGGTTTCTCCGCAGGTCTTGACATGACGATGGGCAGGACCTCGGCGGAGGTCCTGCCCATCATCGAGGGGCGGTGCGGGTTCAGCGCCAGCTGTTGCGCGGGCGGCTCCGGGCGAAGGCCACCGCGATCAGGGCGATCAGCAGGAAGACCGCGCCACCGCCGACCCAGGCCAGGTTGTTGCTGATCAGGGCGAGCGGTCCGCTCTGCTCGGCGGGCGGCTCGGCGACGGTCTCCTCGGTGGGAGCGGAGTCGTACTGGTAGTCGTCGGGGGCGCCGTCGTCCTCACCGGCGGCGAGAGCGGGACCGTCGGTCTCGGTCTCGGTCGGCTGGGGCTTGGCCGCCTTCTTCGTGGTCCGCGGCTCGGCGGTCTCCTCGGACTGCGTCGACTCGGTGTTCTCCTGGTTGCCGTTCGAGGACTCGTTCGACGAGGACTCGTTCTCGGCCGAGGAGGTGCCCTCGTCGTCGCGGTTGTCGGAGCTGGTCCGCGGCGGCGTGGTGGTCGCCTTCGTGGTCGCCTTGGCCGTCGGCTGCGTGGCCTTGGTGGTCGGCTGGGTCGCCTTCGTCGTCGGCTGCGTCGCCTTGGTGGTCGGCTGCGTGGTGGCCGGCTTGGTCGCGGCGGGCTTCGAGGGGGTCGGCTTCACCCCGCCGCTGTTGGTGTCGTCACCGCCGCCGGTGTTGCCACCGCCGCCGGTGTTGCCACCGGTGTTGCCGCCGTTGTTGTTCCCGCCACCACCGTTGTTGTTGCCGCCGTCGTTGTCACCGCCGTCGTTGTTGCCGCCGTCGTTGTCGCCGCCGTCGTTGTCGCCGGCGGCGCGGACGGTGATGCGGACGGAGTCGAGCGCCGGGGTCTGGTTGGCGCGCTCCATCATCGGGATCCGGTGCGAGCCGTCACCGGCCCACGACGAGCACTGAGCGGTGCCCTCCTCCGGCAGGCCGGGCACCTGGATGGTGACCGTGTCCGGGGTGGCGCCACCGCGGCTGTCCTCGGTGGCGACGAAGAACGCCGGCACCGGCGCGGGGTCGGGCGCCTGGTCGGTGCTGGTCAGCATCCGGCAGGCGGTGTGGAAGTGGCCGCGGACCAGGCCGTTCTGCAGGACGCTGCTCTCCACGTAGTAGCCGCCCTGCCCGGCCGCGAGGAACCGGTCCCGGATCAGGTTCCGGGTGCTGACCCGGAGCGTGAACGGGGTGCCGGGAGCGACGTCCCGGGGGGCCTCGGTGATCAGCAACGTCGGGTTGTTCGCCGCGGATCCGACCTCGCCGAACTCGGTGGAGACGCAGCGGTTGCCCTTCTGGAAGCCGTCGTGCCGCTCCAGCTGACTGTCTATGCAGGTGTCCGTGAGGATGGTCAGGTTGTTACCCACCACCTTGCCGGCGCCGCTCTCGCTGGCCGCCTTGGTGGAGGCGGTGTCGTCAGCCTGAGCGAACTGGGTGAACCCGATGACACCACCCACCGCGACGAGAACTGCTCCGGCGGCCAGGATCCGGGTGCGTCGGTGACCCGAGCTTCGCATGACGTGACCTTCTTTTCCCCGAATTCCAGGACTTCGGCCGCCCCTGCGGCGCCGACGCCCAGACGTTAAGAGCCCGTCTCACAGAAATCAATTCCGGGTGGTGAATTCAAGAATTCTTATGCGGAACTTAAGGAAAAAATATGGGTCCGACCTTGAACCCCCGGCATCATCCGTTCGGATGATGTCCCCGGTTCACGTGATCATGCTCGGACAACGCTGACCTGGGAGGCTAGCCGAACGCCCGCCGAGGCGGAAGTTCCTTAAGCCGGCCAGAGGCCGCGCGCGGAAAAGACGTCGCGAAGCACGTCGATGCGGTCGGTCATTATGCCGTCCACGCCCATGTCGAGAAGCCTATTCATTTCATTCGGATCGTCTATCGTCCAGACGTGCACGGCCAGCCCCAGCCGGTGCAGATAGGCGAGAAATCGCGGATTGAGCACGGTTATCCCGCCGTGCCGCACCGGGATCTGCGCGGCGACCACCGAGGCGGGCAGGCGCAGCCGGACCCCGGTGGCCGAGGCGAGGCGCAGGCGGGTGACCGCGCGTATCCCGAGGGAGGTCGCCACCCGCGGGCCGGCCAGGGAGCGGACCCGGGCCAGGCGGGCGTCGTTGAACGACGCGAGCAGCACCCGGTCCTCGGAGGCGGTGCGCCGGACCGCCTCGACGGCCGGCTCGACCACCCGGTCGTCCTTCACGTCGACGTTGAACCGGACCTGCGGCCAGGCGTCGAGGATCTCGTCGAGGCGGGGCACAGCGGACGCCCCGCCGACCCGCACGGTGGCCAGGTCGGCCCAGGTGAGGGCGGCCACCCGGCCGGGGTGCCCGGCGACCCGGTCCAGCCGCGGGTCGTGGATCACCACCGGTACGCCGTCCGCCGTGGCGTGCACGTCGGTCTCCACGTACCGGTAGCCGAGAGTGATCGCCCGCTCGAAGGCTTCCGCGGTGTTCTCGTCGCCGGCTGCCGCCCCGCCCCGGTGCGCGAACGCCAGCGGTCCCGGAGCGTCGAGGTACGGATGATCCACGCGATGAGTATGCCGGGGTTTATTGCGCAGGGGTAAAACACACTCGCCCCCATTGACCGACGCCACTGACCTTGAAGATCCTGTGTCGCGGAGCGCCCGATACCTGAGGGAAGGTGGCGCAAACTGGAAACGATCGAGTACGACGTGGTGATCGTCGGCGGGGGCACGGCCGGATCGGTCGTCGCGTCCCGGCTCTCGGCCGATCCCGGCCTGCGGGTCTGCCTGCTCGAAGGCGGCCCGTCCGACGTCGGTGACCAGCGCATACTCCGGCTGCGGAACTGGCTCGGCCTGCTGGAGACCGCATTCGACTACGACTATCCGATCGTGGCGCAGCCGCGTGGCAATTCGCATCTGCGGCATTCCCGGGCCCGGGTGCTGGGCGGGTGTTCCTCGCACAACACCATGATCAGTTTTCTGCCTCCGGCGGAGGATTTCGCCGATTGGGTGACAGCCGGCGCCGCCGGTTGGTCCTATGACGAGATGCTGCCCTACTGGAAGCGGCTGGCGATCAATATCAGTCCGGTGGCCGAGGCCGACCGCAACCCGCTGGCCACCGACTTCGTCGCCGCCTGTCACGCCGCGCTCGGCGTCCCGGTGCACGAGGACTTCAACGCCGGCCCGTTCGCCGACGGCACCGGTTTCTTCCCGGTCGGCTACCACCCGGAGACCGGGATCCGGTCGTCCGCCTCGGTCGCCTATCTGCATCCGCACCTGGGCCGGCCGAACCTGACGATCCGGACCGAGACCTGGGCGTACCACCTGGACCCCGAGCGCGGGGTCACGGTGCGTGACGCCGAGGGGGTCAAGCTGATCCGGGCCCGGCAGGAGTACGTGCTCTGCGCCGGCGCGATCGACACCCCGCGGCTGGTGCTGCTCTCCGGCATCGGCCCGGCCGCCGACCTGGAACGGCTCGGGATCGCCGTGCGGGAGGATCTGCCCGGCGTCGGCGAGCATCTGCTCGACCACCCCGAGTCGCTGATCCTCTGGGAGGCGAGCCGGCCGATCCCGCCGATGTCGGCGATGGACTCGGACGCCGGCCTGTTCGTCCGCCGGGACCCGGCCGCCGCCCGCCCCGACCTGATGTTCCACCTTTATCAGATCCCGTTCACGGTCAACACCGAGCGGCTCGGCTACGACGTACCCGAACACGGCTTCGGGATGACCCCGAACGTGCCGCGACCGCGCAGCGTGGGCCGGCTGACGCTGGCCGGGGCCGATCCGGACCTCAAGCCGCTGCTGGACTTCCGCTATTTCACCGACCCCGAGGGGTACGACGAGCGCACCATCGTGGACGGCCTGCGGCTGGCGCGGGAGGTCGCGGCCACCGAACCGTTCGCCTCGTGGATCGCCCGGGAGATCGCCCCGGGGCCGCAGTTGCGCACCGACGAGGAGCTCTCGGCCTACGGACGGGCCGCCCACCACACCGTCTACCACCCGGCCGGCACGTGCCGGATGGGCGCCGCCGACGACCCGGGCGCGGTCGTCGACCCCGAGTTGAGGCTGCGCGGGTTCGACAACGTACGGATCGCCGACGCCTCCGTCTTCCCCACGATGACCTCGGTGAACCCGATGGTCGCGGTGCTGATGATCGGTGAGCGGGCCGCCGACCTGATCGGACGGGGGTGACGCGGTGACCCCGGTGATCGCGGTCTCCGGCCTGTGGAAGGTGTTCGGGCCGCGGGCCGACCGGGTCGTCGGCACCCCGCTGGCCGACCTGTCCCGGGACGAGCTGCGAGCGCGGACCGGCTGCCTGGTGGCGGTCCGGGACGTCAGCTTCGAGGTGCAGCCGGGCGAGGTCTTCGTGGTGATGGGCCTCTCCGGCAGCGGCAAGTCCACCCTGGTCCGCTGCCTGACCCGGCTGATCGAGCCGACCGCCGGGGAGGTCTGCCTGGACGGCGAGCCGGTCCGGGCGATGTCCGCGAAACGCCTGCGGGAGCTGCGCCGGCACCGGGTGGCGATGGTGTTCCAGCATTTCGGGCTGCTGCCGCACCGGGAGGTGCTGGACAACGTGGCCTACGGGCTGGAGATCCAGGGGGTGGGCCGGGCCGAGCGGCACCGCCGGGCCGCCGAGATGCTGGCGCTGGTCGGGCTCACCGGCCACGAGCACCAGCTTCCCGAGCAGCTCTCCGGCGGGATGCAGCAGCGGGTCGGGCTGGCCCGGGCGCTCGCCACCGACCCGGAGGTGCTGCTCTTCGACGAGCCGTTCAGCGCGCTGGATCCGCTGATCCGCCGGGACATGCAGGCCGAGGTGCGGCGGCTGCACGCGGAGGTCGGCAAGACGCTGGTCTTCATCACCCACGACCTGGCCGAGGCGCTCACCCTGGGCGACCGGATCGCCGTGCTCCGCGACGGCGAGCTGGTCCAGGTCGGCACCCCGGAGGACCTGGTGGGCGCGCCGGCCGACGGGTACGTGGCGGACTTCGTCCGGGACGTCCCCCGCGCCGACGTGCTCACCCTGCGCTGGATCATCCGGCCGGCCGCCGACGGCGAGCGCTTCGAGGACACGCCCCTCCCGCAGGACACGGTGATCCGCGACGCGGTGCCGCGGGTGCTGCGCGCCGCCCACCCGGTCCCGGTGGTGGACGGCGACCGCCGGGTCGGCGTGGTCGACGCCGAACAGCTGCTGCCGGCCCTGCTCGCCCACCGCCGCCAGGTGCCGACAGGGGGTGGGGCGTGACGGCGACGGTGAGCCGGCCCGAGCTGCGGACCGACGGTCCCGACGCCCGGTGGCCGGTCACGGGGCCGCGCGTAGGTCGTACCCTCGCGGGGTTGTTCGTCGTGGTCGCTGTCGGCGCCTATCTCAGCTTTCGCACCACGCAGGCCGCGGACGCGGCGGACGCCGCCGCGTTCCGGTTCTTCGACGCGGTCCGGGACTGGGTCGACACGAACCGGGACAGCCATCCGGTCTTCCTGTTCGGTGTGAACTATCTGCGGCTCGGCGTGCGACTGCTGGTCGAGGCGGTGACCGCGGCGCTGACCGGGCTCGGCTTCGCCGGGCTGGTCGCGGTCGCCGGGGCGGTGTCGTTCGTGCTCGCCGGCTGGCGGGCCGCCCTGCTCGCGGTCGCCGGTTTCCTGAGTTTCGCGGTGCTGGGCCTGTGGACCGAGAGCGTGGACACCCTGGCCCTGACCCTGTCCGCGGTGCTGGTCTCGGTGCTGATCGGGATCCCGCTCGGGGTGCTCGCCGCACGGGTCCGGTGGGTCGGCGCGGCGCTGCGGCCGGTGCTCGACGTCATGCAGATCATGCCGACCTTCGCCTATCTGGCGCCGATGACGCTGCTCTTCCTGATCGGCTCGCCGGCCGCGGTGATCGCGACACTGATCTACGCGGTGCCGGTGACCATCCGGATCACCCAGCTGGGGATCGCCGGGGTGGCGCCGGTCGCGGTGGAGGCGGCCGCCGCGCAGGGCTCCACCCGCCGGCAGCTGCTGACCAAGGTCCGGCTGCCGATGGCCCGGCCGGTGCTGATCCTCGCGGTCAACCAGACGATCATGATGGCGCTCTCGATGGTGGTGGTGACCGCCCTGATCGACGCGCCCGGTCTGGGGCAGAACATCGTGCGGGCCCTCGAACGGGTGAACGTCGGCGCCGCCTTCGACGCCGGCCTGGCCATCGTGATCATGGCGGTGGTGCTGGACCGGGTGACCACGGCCGCGTCCCGGCGGCGCCCCCGATCCTGGCGGGTGGCGGTTCCGGTGCTGGTCGCGGCCATGATCGTGGTGTTGCTGCCGGTCGGCGACCGGGTGCCGACATTCTCCTTCGCCGCACCGGTCAACCGGCTCACCGCCTGGGTGGAGCTGCACTGGTACGCCGGGACCGAATGGCTGAAGAACACCGTCAGCACGGTTCTGCTGAACCCGCTCGAGCACCTGCTCGTAACCACACCGTGGTGGTTGTTCGTGCTGCTCGTCCTCGGCTTCGGCCTGCTGGTCGCCGGCTGGCGGCCGGCCCTGGTCGCGGCCGCGGCGGCTGCCGGGGTGGCCGCCCTCGGTCTGTGGGTCCACGCCATGCAGACCCTGGCCACGGTCCTGGTCGCCACCGCGCTGACCCTGCTGGCCGGGGTGTGGGCGGGCGTGCTCTGCGCCCGGCACGACCGGCTCGCCACCACGGTCCGGCCGCTGCTGGACGCGGCGCAGACCATGCCGTCCTTCGTCTACCTGCTGCCGGCCGTCGCGCTCTTCGGCGCGAGCCGGTTCACCGCGATCGTCGCGGCGGTCATCTTCGCCGTCCCGCCGGTGGTCCGGCTGGTCGAGCGGGGCATCCGGGACGTCCCCGCGACGGCGGTCGAGGCTGCGCTCTCGGCCGGGTCGACGCCGCGGCAGCTGCTCTGGAAGGTGCAGCTGCCGATGGCCCGCGGCGGCCTGCTGCTCGCCGTCAACCAGGGGATCGTGATGGTGCTGGCGATGGTCGTGGTCGGCGGCCTGGTCGGTGCCGGCGCACTCGGTTACGACGTGGTCGCCGGTTTCTCCCAGCGCGAGGACTTCGGCCGCGGGCTGGCCGCCGGCTTCGCGATCGTGCTGCTCGGCGTCCTGCTGGACCGCCTCACTCAAGGAATCCACTCGAAGGGATCCTCCGCATGAGACTCTCCTACGTCGCGATCTTCAGTCTGTTGTTCGCCGCCGGCTGCGAGGGCGCCACCTCGGACTCCGGCGAGCCGGCACCGAGCGCCGGCAGCAAGGGCACGGTCAACCTGGCGGTCAACCCCTGGGTGGGGTACGAGTCGAACGCCGCCGTCATCGAGTACCTGCTGGAGAAGAAACTCGGGTACACCGTCGAGACGAAGAACCTGAAGGAGGAGATCTCCTGGCAAGGCTTCGAGACCGGCGAGGTGGACGCGATCGTGGAGAACTGGGGCCACGACGACCTGAAGAAGACCTACATCGAGGAGAAGAAGGTCGCCGTGGACGCCGGCCCGACCGGCAACACCGGCGTGATCGGCTGGTACGTGCCGCAGTGGATGGCCGACCAGTACCCGGACATCACCGACTGGAAGAACCTGAACAAGTACGCCGAGCTGTTCAAGACCTCCGAGTCCGGTGGCAAGGGTCAGCTGCTCGACGGCGACCCGTCGTACGTCACCAACGACGAGGCGCTGGTGGCGAACCTGAAACTGAACTACAAGGTGGTCTACTCCGGCAGCGAGGCCGCCCTGATCAAGGCTGCTCAGCAGGCCACCGCGCAGAAGAAGCCGCTGCTCTTCTACTTCTACGAGCCGCAGTGGCTGTTCGCGAAGGAGAAGTACGCCCGGGTGAAGCTGCCGCCGTACACCGAGGGGTGTGACGCCGACCCGAAGAAGGTGGCCTGCGACTACCCCGACTACGCCCTCGACAAGATCGTCAGCAAGAAGTTCGCGGACACCGGCGGGGCCGCCTACCAGCTGGTGAAGAACTTCAAGTGGACCAACGACGACCAGAACCTGGTCTCCGACTACCTCACCAACCAGGGCATGACCCCGGAGCAGGCCGCCGAGAAATGGGTGACCGAGCACGAGGCCACCTGGAAGCCGTGGATGCCGGCCGGGAGCTGATCGATGGCCGGACCGAAGGTCGTGATCATCGGCGCGGGCGTGGTCGGCTGCGCCCTCGCCGATGAGCTGGCCGCGCGCGGGTGGACCGACGTCACCGTGCTGGAGCAGGGGCCGCTCTTCGTGACCGGCGGCTCCAGCTCGCACGCGCCCGGCCTGGTCTTCCAGACCAACCCGTCACGGACCATGGCCCGGTTCGCCCGGTACACCGTGGACAAGTACGCCGAGCTGGGCTGTTTCTCGCCGGTGGGCAGCCTGGAAGTGGCGACCACGCCGGAACGGCTCGCCGAGCTGCACCGGCGGTTCGGCTTCGGTCAGTCGTGGGGGATCTCGTCCTTCCTGGTGGACCCGGATGAGTGCGTTTCGCTTTTTCCGCTGGTGGAAAAATCGGTCATCCTGGGTGGGTTGCACGTGCCGACCGATGGTCTGGCGTCGGCCGTGAAAGCAGCCGAGGCGCAGGCAACGCGCTCACGCGCCCGATTTATCGGAAATGTCCGTGTGAATCGGATCGACTCGTCTGATGGCCGGGTCACCGGGGTGAGCACGGCGGACGAAAGCTATCCCGCGGACATCGTGGTCAGCTGCGCCGGCTTCTGGGGCCCGGAGATCGGCAAGCTGGCCGGCGTGCCGATCCCGCTGCTGCCGATGGCCCACCAATATGTCCGCACCACCCCGGCCGGCGCCACCGACGACCTCCCGATCCTGCGCCACCAGGACCGTGACCTCTACTTCCGGGCCCACGGCGACCGGCTCGGCATCGGCTCCTACCTGCACGAACCGATGCCGGTGGAGCTCGCCGACCTGCCCGGCGACGCGCACCCGTCGATGCTGCCGTTCACCCCGGACGCCTTCAAGACCTCCTGGTCGGCGGCGACCGAGCTGATCCCGGCGCTGCGCGGCACGACCCTGGACGACGCCTTCAACGGCGTCTTCTCGTTCACCGCGGACGGGTTCCCGCTGCTCGGCGAGGCGCGCGACCTGCGCGGCTTCTGGGTCGCCGAGGCGATCTGGATCACCCACTCGGCCGGCGCCGCGAAGGCCGTCGCCGAGTGGATGGTGGACGGCCGGCCCGGCATCGACCTGCACGAGTGCGACCTCAACCGCTTCGACCCGGCCCAGCTCGCCCCCGGCTACGTGCGCAAACGCGCGATCCGCAGCTTCGTCGAGGTCTACGACATCATTCACCCGCTGGACCCACCCGCGGTGCGCAACCTGCGGGTCAGCCCGTTCCACTCCCGCCAGGTGGCGCTCGGCGCGACCTTCGGCGAGGCGATGGGCTGGGAGAGACCACTCTGGTACGCGACCAACCCGCCCCCCGAGGAGCTGCGGCCCCGCGACGAGTGGTCCGCCCGGCACTGGTCGCCGATCGCCGAGACCGAGGCCCGGCTGACCCGGCGGCGCGTCGCCCTCTACGACATGACCCCGCTCACCCGCCTGGAGGTGATCGGCCCGGTCTCCTTCCTCAACGGCCTGACCAGCGGCGACGTCGACCGGCCGGTGGGCGCCGTGGTCTACACCCTGCTGCTCGACGCGGCCGGTGGCATCCGCAGCGACATCACCGTGGCCCGGCTCGCCGAGGACCGGTTCCAGGTGGGCGTGAACGGCCCGCTCGACCTGGACTGGCTGCTGCGGCACGCGCCCGCCGGGGTGTCCGTCCGCGACGTCACCGGCGGCACCTGCGGCCTGGGCGTCTGGGGCCCGCGCGCCCGGGAGCTGGTCGCCCCGCTCACCGACGTCGACGTCTCGGCCGAGAAGTTCAAGTACTTCCAGGTCCGGGAGGGCTATCTGGGCATGGTCCCGGTCACCATGCTGCGCCTGTCCTACGTCGGCGAGCTGGGCTGGGAGATCTACACCCGGGCCGAGTACGGCCCGCGGCTCTGGGACACCCTCTGGGAGGCCGGCCCCGAGCTGGGCCTGATCGCCGCCGGCCGGCTCGCCTTCAACAGCCTGCGCCTGGAGAAGGGCTACCGGGCCTGGGGCGTCGACATGACATGCGAGGACGACCCGTTCCAGGCCGGGCTGGGCTTCGCGGTGCGCCCGCAGGCCCGGCCGGCGACGCCGCCGGACCGGCGGCTCGCCTGCCTCACCGTCGCCGACACCGAGGACATGCCGATGGGCAACGAGCCGGTGTACGCGGGCGGCTTCGCGGTGGGCCATGTGACCAGCGCGGCGTACGGCTACACGGTGGGTGGGCCGATCGCGTACGCCTGGCTGCCCACCGCCCTGTGCGAGCCGGGGACACAGGTGGAGATCGGATACTTCGACCGGCGGCTGCTCGCCACGGTTGCCACCGAACCACTCTTCGACCCGAGACACGAGCGCCTGCGGCGCTGACGAAGGAGCACCGCGTGCCCGTCTCGGGCGCCCTGGCCAGCGCCGAGCAGTGGGGCCGGGAAACCGTCGGGGGTAAATAACCGCGACTCGCTCACGCGGCTCCGTGGTCTGTCCTACCTTTGCCAGGTCTTAGTCGGGCAAACCCACTGAAACGGAGCATGTCGTGCGTTCCTCCAGAATCGTGCGGGGCGGCCTCCTGGTCTCCGCCCTGCTCTCCGTACTGGCCGGGGTGCACGCCGGAGGCGCTTCCGCCGCCGACGGCGATGCCCTGACTCTCAAGCCGATCGACACCGGGTACGCGGAGTCGCTCGCGCTCAACGGCACCGCCATGGTGACCTCGGAGCGCGGCGCGCACCGGGTGATCCGCCTGACGAACGGCAGCTTCAAAGAGGCCGGATCGGCCTGGTCCACCCAGCAGGTCGACCTGACCGAGTCCTTCGAGACGTCGTTCAAGGCGTACCTGCACCACGGCAAGCCGGGCGCCGACGGCATCGCCTTCCTGGCCCAGGGCGCCGGGCCCCGTGCGCTCGGCGGCTGGGGCGGTGGCCTCGGCTACCGCGGCATCCGCAACAGCGTCGCGGTCGAGTTCGACACCTACCAGAACACCCCGGACCCGAGCAGCAACCACCTCGCCGTGGTGCTCGGCGGCAACCCGGACCACCACTCCGCCGCCGCCGAGGCGTCGATGCCGCTGCTCGGCAAGCCCTTCCAGGCCCGCGTGCGCTACGACGCCGCCGGTCACAACCTCAAGGTGTACGTGCGCTCGCTGTCGGCCGGCGCCACCGAGAACCTGCTGCTGAACCAGACCGTCGACCTGGCCAAGGGCGCCGGGACCGAGAACGGCTGGATCGGCTTCACCGCCGCCACCGGCGAGGTCACCTCCCGCCAGGACGTCTACGACTGGACGATCGACGCGCCGCAGGCGTGAGCATCGCCGGCGCCGCCGCCCCGGTGCCGGCCGTCCGCCCCCTCGCTGCTTCTTGTCACGCGTATCCAATCCCTCCGGCCCGGACCGGGCCGGCTCCACCCTGCCCGATCGGAGACAGACATGCCCACGGTCGACCGTGTGCTCCCCGGCGAGACCGGTACCGAGCGGATCATCGCCAGGCCGCCGGCTCAAACGGGACCGAAAGAACCCACGGTCAGCGTCATCGTCCCGGCGCTGAACGAGGCCCAGAATCTGCCGCACGTCTTCGCGCGGCTGCCCCAGGTCGACGAGATCGTCCTGGTCGACGGCGGCTCCACGGACGACACCGTGGCCGTCGCGCGCCGGCTGCGCCCGGACATCCGGGTGGTCCGGCAGAACCGCCGTGGCAAGGGCAACGCCCTGGCCTGCGGGTTCGCCGAGGCGACCGGCGACATCATCGTCATGATCGACGCCGACGGGTCCACCGACCCGCTGGAGATCCCGGCCTTCGTCGAGGCCCTGCGCTCCGGCGCCGACTTCGCCAAGGGATCCCGGTTCCGGCCGGCCGGCGGCAGCGCCGACATCACCCGGCTGCGCCGGGCCGGCAACAAGTGCCTGAGCATGCTGGTCAACCTGCTGTTCGGCACCCGCTACAGCGACCTCTGCTACGGCTACAACGCGTTCTGGGCCCGGCACCTGGACGTCTTCGACCTGGACAGCACCTCGCCGGCGCCGGACAACGCCGACGGCCGGCTGTGGGGCGACGGCTTCGAGATCGAGACCCTGCTCAACCTGCGGGCCGCCCAGGCCGAGCTGAGCATCGTCGAGGTGGCGTCCTTCGAGCACAACCGGATCCACGGGGTGAGCAACCTCAACGCGTTCACCGACGGCATGCGGGTGCTGCGCACCATCGCCCGCGAGTGGCGGCCGCGCCGGGCCCGGGCCGGGCAGGTCGCGGATCGGCAGGTGCGATGAGGATCGGCGTCGTCGCCAACGCGTTCCACCCCGACGTCGGCGGGGTGGAAACCCATGTCCGGCGCCTGGTCGCCGGGCTCACCGCGGCCGGCGACGACGTCGAGGTCATCACCCAGCACGCGAGCCGGTCCGTGGAGACGGTCGAGGGCGTTCTGGTCCGCCGCTTCCCGCTCACCGTGCCGGCCGGCAACTACCGGCTCTCCATGCCGCTCTGGCGCTGGCTGCGCGCGCACGCCGAGGAGTACGACGTCCTGCACGCCCACAGCTACCACGCCCTGGTCGCGCTCTGCGCCGCCCTCGGCAACCGGGCCCCGCTGGTCTTCACCCCGCACTACCACGGCACCGGGCACAGCCATTTCCGGGCCGCGCTGCACCCGCTCTACCGCCCGTTCGGGCGCACCATCATGGCCCGGGCCGGCGCGGTCGTCTGCGTCACCGCCGCCGAGCGCGACCTGGTGCTGCGCGACTTCCCCGAGGTCGGCGACCGGGCCGTGGTCATCCCGAACGGGACCGACCCGCGGCCGTGCACGCCGGCCCCGCCGTCCCCGGTACGCCGGATCCTCTGCGTCGGGCGGCTGGAACAGTACAAGCGCGTCGACCGGGTGATCCGGGCGATGGCGCACCTCGGACCCGACCACCGGCTCGACGTCGTCGGCACCGGACCGGCCGCCGCGCAGTGGCGTCAGCTCGCCGCCCGCCTCGGCCTGGCCGGTCAGGTGGTGTTCCACGGGCGGCTCGACGACGCCGCCTTCGACGCCTGCCTGGCGCAGGCCTCCGCGGCCGTCTCCGCCTCGGCGCACGAGGCCTTCGGGATGGCGGTGGCCGACGCCCTCGCGGCCGGCCTGCCCACCGTCGCCGCGCCGATCCCGGCCCACCGCGAGGTGGCCCGGCTCGCCGGTGACGGCAGCTGGCTGCGGTTCACCGACCCGGAGGACGAGACCGCGCTGGCCGCCGCCCTGAGCGAGGCCGCCGCGACCGGCCGGACGCCGC
>NZ_JBEZZB010000194.1:0-17656 GCF_040638955.1 Actinoplanes sp. NPDC024001 | reverse complement strand
GGCGAGGATCCGGCCGTACGGGTCGACGATGAACGACGAGCCGTAGAACCTGATCCGCCCCTCGTCGCCGGTGCGGTTGGGCACCGCGATGAACAGCCCGTTCGCGATGGCGTGCCCGACGATCACCTGCTGCCACAGCGGCCGGGTGTCGAAGCCCGGATGATCCGGCTCGGAGCCGATCGCCGTCGGATAGACCAGCAGGTCGGCCCCGCCCAGCGCGTAGAGCCGGGCCACCTCCGGGAACCACTCGTCCCAACAGGTCGGCATACCCAGCCCCGCGTCCAGCCCGGCCACCCGGTGCACCGGATAGGCCCCCTCGGCCGGGCCGGGCCGAAAGTACTTGTCCTCCACATAACCCTCGGTCACCGGAATGTGCGTCTTACGGGTGCGGCCCACCACACTGCCGTCCGGAGCGACCAGCACAGCGGTGTTGTAACCCAGACCGTCACCGAGGTCGGTCTTCTCGTAAAGCGAGGCGTGCACGTGAATGCCGTGCCGGCGGGCCGCCTCCGCGGCGAACGCCACGGTCGGCCCGGACGCCACATCCTCCGCGGCCTCGACCGGGACACCCCGCGGCTCCTCGAACGCCGGATACCGCGACAGAGTCAACTCCGGCAGGAAAACGACCTGCGCACCGGCCTCAGCCGCCACCGCGACACCAGCCGCCAGCACGGCCCTCAACTCCCCGGCATCAGCACGCCACCGGTGCTGAACCAAACCCACCCGCAGCGGGGCACGAACCGGCGGGTCGACACGGGCCGGCGAGTCGAGCGCCGCGGACCGGATCAATCTCATGGTCAGTCTCCGAACATTAACGAACGGCATTCGTTTTCAGTATGGTGCCACGGTGGGCAGACCGCCACACCGAAGTTCACCATCGGCGAGCCGGCGGCCGCCTTGAGGCTGCGTCCGGGCTCGAGGCGGCGGGCGTGCTCGCCTTCGCGGTGCACGGCACCGCGGAGAGATTCCGCGACGATCCGCGGCTCCTGCTGCCTGCCGCGGGGACCGGCGCGACGCCGGCCACCCGGCCGTGTCCTGGCGGAGGCCGACTACCCTGCCTGCCATGCTGTTGATCAACAAATCGCGTCGATGAGAAGCCGGCGGATCAGTTCCCGGCAGGTCGTGCTGACGGCCACCTTCCTGTCGCTGGCGGCGGGCGGCACCGCGGCCTGCGACAGCTCGCCGACGCTCGACGAGTGGGAGTCGGGCCCCGTCTACGAGAGTGCGGTCGACGAGGGCGGGGTCGATGAGAGCACGGTCGACGAGCCGGCCGAAGAGGTGATCGCGGCCGAGGAGGAGCCCGTCGACGGGGACGAGGTCTTCTACTGCGCCGACGAGGAGGGCGAGGTCGTCGACGAGGAGTACTGCGCCGAGGACGACGGCGGCGGGCTCTACTTCCTCTGGCACTCCCCCACCTATCCGCGGGGGCTGTCCACCGGCGCCTACCTCGACGGCGGCGACTACTTCCCGCCCGGCGACCGGGCGGCCCGGAAGGCGTTCCGGCTGCCCGCCACCGGAGCGGTGTCCAACGGCACCGTCAAGACCAACGTGGTCGGGAACTCCAGCGGCGGGTCGAGCGGCTCCTCAGGGGGCTGACCCGGCGGTGACCGCGTCGAGCATGACGGCGGCGATGCCGCGGGCGGCGAGCGGCGCCCGCGGCCCCGGGTCCAGCCGGGCGCCGACGGTCGCGCCGTCATAGAGGACCACCAGCCGGTCGGCGAAGGCCTCCGGGTCGGGCACGCCGGCCTCCCGGCACAGGTCGGCGAAGAGACCCCGGGTCCAGGCGCGGGTGGCGTCGGCCTCCTCCCGGACCACTCCGGACGGGTCACGCTCGGCGCTGGCGTTGTAGAACGCGCAGCCCCGGAAGCCGGGTTGCGCCGCCCGCTCGGCCAGCACGTCGAAGACCCCGAGCAGGCGCTCGCGCGGGGTGGTGAAGCGCTCGAGGCCGGCCAGGATCCGGGCGCGCCGGCTCTCGTGCCGGCCCCGCAGATAGGCCCGGACCAGCTCGTCCTTGCTGCCGAAGGTGCTGTAGAGCGACGCTTTCGCCACCCCGGCGCGCTCGATGACCCGGTCGATGCCGACCGAGTGCACGCCCTCGGCATAGAACAACTCGTCCGCCGCCTCCAGGAGGCGCTCGCGGGCCGACCGGCGGGGTGATGCCACAGACATGCCTTGACGTTAGCAGACAGGTCTGTCTAGTGTCGGCCTCAACTAGACAGACCTGTCTGTTCAATGGGGGGACGCTCCGTCATGGCCATCGCCGCAACCGCAACCCCGCCCGTCGTGCGCGACCGGCGGCTCGCCTTCACCGCGACCGCCGCCATCCTGCTCACCTTCGCCGCCGCGGCCGCCGTGCCGTCCCCGCTCTACGTCGTCTATCAGGGGCTCTGGGGCTTCTCCGCGGCCACCCTGACCGTGATCTTCGCGGTCTACGTGGCGGCCCTGATCAGCACGCTGCTCGTCCTCGGCTCGCTCTCCGACTTCATCGGCCGCCGGCCGGTGCTGGCCGGCGCCATCGCGCTGGAGGCGGCCTCGTTCGTCCTGTTCCTCGTCGCCGGCGACGTCGGCACCCTGATCGCGGCCCGGGTCGTGCAGGGCATCGCCACCGGCGCCGCCCTCAGCACGCTGGGCGCCGCCCTGATCGACCTCAACCCGGCACACGCC
This sequence comes from Actinoplanes sp. NPDC024001, assembly GCF_040638955.1. Taxonomy (NCBI): domain Bacteria; kingdom Bacillati; phylum Actinomycetota; class Actinomycetes; order Micromonosporales; family Micromonosporaceae; genus Actinoplanes; species Actinoplanes sp. NPDC024001. The sequence continues at coordinate 14,992 of NZ_JBEZZB010000194.1, read as the reverse complement.
CCCGGGCGGGCCGGGCTGATCAGCGGCATCGCCCCGGTCGCCGGGCTCGCCGTCGGTGCGCTCGGCTGCGGCTTCCTGGTGGAGTACGCGCCGTTCCCCACCCACCTGGTGTTCGCCCTGCTGCTCGCGGCCATGGTGCTCGCCGCCGTCACCGTGGCGTTCCTGCCCGAGACCGCCGCCCGCCGCCCCGGCGTCGCCGCCGCGCTGCTCCCCCGGCTCGGCGTGCCGGCCCGCCTGCGCGCCGACCTGCTCGCCCTGGTCCCGATCATGGTGGCGAGCTGGGCGCTCGGTGGCCTCTACCTGGCGCTCGGCCCGTCGGTGGCGGCCGACTCGTTCGGCCTGCACGACCACCTGACCGGCGGGTTGGTGGTCACGCTGCTCTGCGGCAGCGGCGCGCTGACGTCCTTCCTGCTGCGGGCCGTGCCCACCCCGCGCGTGCTGGCCATCGCCGGGACCGGCCTGGCCGCCGGCGGCCTGATCGGCGTCGGCGGCATGCTCACCGCAAGCCTGCTGCTCGCGGCCGCCGGCACGATCGTCTCCGGCGTCGGCTTCGGCGCGGCAGCCCTCGCCTCCTTCGGCACCCTGGCCCGGCTGGCCGCGCCGCACGAGCGCGGCGAGCTCCAGGCGGTCGCGCTGGTCATCTCCTACGCGGCGTTCAGCCTGCCCGCGATGATCGCCGGCCTGCTGGCCGGCCGGATCGGCCTGCACCCCACCGCCCTGCTGTACGGCGGCGCGGTCGCCGCCCTGGGCGCGCTCGCCCTCGCCGCCCAGGCCCTGCGAACCCGCCGGACCGCCGCGGCGGGCCCGGCCGTCAGCTGAAGCGGCCCTGGCCGCGGATCGCGATGATCGCGTTGAGGCTGTGCTGGCGGGTGCAGCGCTCCAGCTCGGCGAGCTCGACGTCGCCGGACCGCAGCTGGCGCAGCAGGTCGTCGTGCTCCTCGACGGCGCTGGCGAGACGTTTCGCCGGCCAGCGTGAGGCCAGCACCCGGGAGGCGTCGATGCGGTCCCAGAGGCGGTCCAGCGAATCGACCAGGTACTCATTGTCGGCGAGGGCGTAGATCGTGCGGTGGAAGGAGCGGTGCAGGCCCATCACCTGGTCGTGATCGACCGGCACGCTCGCATGGCGGCGCAGCGCGTCGTTGAACCCCTGCGCCTTCTTGAGCACGGCCGGGGTGAGCCGGGGCTGCGCGCGGGTGACCGCATAGCCGTCGAGCAGGGCGAGCATCTCGACGAGCTGCTCCCAGGCCTCGTCGTCCAGCGTGCTGACCCGGGCGCCGACGTTGCGCTCGAAGGTCACCAGGCTCTCCGCTTCCAGCCGCCGGATCGCCTCCCGCACCGGCACCGGGCTGACCTCCAGGTCACGCGCGATGGCGCTGAGGACCAGGCGTTTTCCCGGGCCGTAGCTCCCGTTGAGGATGCGCTCGCGGATGGTGCGGTAGACGGACTCGTGCTTCGACAGCCCGGCGAGGTCCTCGGAAGCCTGCAACGTGGACCCACTTTCGTCGTATCTCTTCGGGGCGCGATCGTATACGATCGCTGCGTGGTCTCGGCCTCGCCGCGGACGGGGGGCGGCGAGCCGTGACCGCCCCATTGTCGCCGCCCCACCCGCGGTTGTCCGCCCGGCCCGCGTCAGCGGTGCGGCTCCAGGAGCGTCACGCACCGCTCGGGGCTCTCCACGTGCGCGTTGTGGCCCAGTCCGGCCAGGGTGACCACCGGGACGCCGAGACCGGCGAGCTGCTCGTCGGTGTTCATGGCGTCGTGCTCGCCGCGAGCCAGGGTGACCGGCGCCGGTGATCGCGCCAGCAGGCCGGCCATGTCCGGGGCGCCCACGCCGAAGGCGCGCGGGTCCAGGGCGAGGCGCCAGCGGCCGTCCTCCTCACGGACGCCCGCGAGCGCCGCGGGATCGTCCTCGGCGAGCAGGCCGGCCAGCCCGGAAACCCGCAGGTGCCGGGCCAGGGCCTCGTCGCGGGAGCCGAACCAGGAGACCGGGCGCCGGGCCAGCGCCTGTGCCCGCTCCAGTTCGCCGTCGCTCCAGGCGACCTTGATGCCCAGCCCGGCGACCGCGGTCACCGGGGAGCGGGCGGCCAGGGCCAGCGCGACCACCCCGCCGAGCGAATGACCCAGCACGACGGTCCGGCCGCTCGGCTCCACGAGCGGAATCAGTGCTTCGGCCAGAGCCTCGAAGGTGTACTCCGGCAGCGGCGCGGACCCGCCGTGACCCGGCAGGTCGGGTGCCAGCCACCGGCCGGGCCAGTGGTCCGCCAGCACCGGCGCCCACCGGGACCACACGTCTGCGGTCGCGCCCAGACCGTGCAACAACAGCAGGTGCGGCCCGCCTTCGCCGCCCCCGCGTACCCGAAGATCCTCGACCATTCCCGGAGTCTGCCATCCGGCAGACTCCGGGAGGCCGGTCAGCCCAGTGCGTTCAGGAACGGCTCGTGGCTGTTCTTGAACTCCCACGAGTAGAACTTGTCCCAGTTTATGGACCAAGTCATCAGGCCCCGGAAGTTCGGGTTGGTGCCGCTGCGCACCGTGTAACCGCCGCAGTTGGTGCCCTTGACCAGGCAGGTCACCGCCTGCTGCACGCCGGCCGGCGCGACGTATCCGTTGCCCGCGCTGGTCGAGCTGGGTGCGCCGAAGGCGATCTGGTCTTCACGCAGCGGGGGGAACACGTTCGCGGTGTTGCCCGCCACCGGGAAGCCGGCGAGCAGCATGTCGGTCATCGCGATGTGGAAGTCGGCGCCGCCCATCGAGTGGTACTGGTTGTCCAGGCCCATGATCGAGCCGGAGTTGTAGTCCTGGACGTGCAGCACGGTGATGTCGTTGCGCAGGGCGTGGATGACCGGCAGGTAGGAGCCGGCGCGCGGGTCCTGGCCGCCCCACGGCCCGGAGCCGTAGTACTGGTAGCCGAGCTGCACGAAGAACGTCTCCGGCGCCATGGTCAGCACGAAGCCGGCGCCGTACCGGGCCTTCAGCGACTTGATCGCGCTGATCAGGTTGACGATCACCGGGGTGGTCGGGTTCTTGAAGTCGGTGTCGCCGGTGTTCAGCGACAGCGAGTGGCCCTCGAAGTCGATGTCGACGCCGTCCAGGCCGTACCGGTCGATGATCGCGCTGACCGAGCTGACGAACCGGTCGCGGGCCGCGGTGGTGGTGAGCTGCACCTGGCCGTTGGCGCCACCGATGGAGAGCAGCACCTTCTTGCCGGCGGCCCGCTTGGCCTTGATGGCCGCGATGAACTCGGCCTCGGTCTCCACGCCGGGGCACTCGGTGGCCGGGCACAGGGTGAACCGGATGTCGCCGGAGGTCACGCTGGTCGGCTCGCCGAAGGCCAGGTTGATGATGTCCCACTCGGCGGGCACGTCGGCCATCCGCAGGTATCCGGAGCCGTTGGCGAAGCTGGAGTGCAGATATCCGATGAGCGCGTGCTTGGGCAGCCCACCGACCGGGATCGGGGTGCTCGGCGAGGTGGACGGCGACGGCGAGGTGGAGGGGGACGGCGACGTCGACGGCGAGGTCGACGGCGAGACGGAGGGGAACGGCGAGGGGTTCGTCGTCCCGCCGCAGGCGCCGTTGTTGATCCAGACGTCCCACTGGGCGCTCTTGAGGACCGGGTCCTCACCCTGGGTCCACCACTTGGCGGTGAAGTTCCGGCCGTCCTTGGAGACGACGTTGTCCTTGACGTAGACGGCGGACGCGCTCCAGGCGGGAGCACACGCCACGGCGGCGCTCGCGGTGGACGCGACATAGACGGTTGAGCATGCGGCGGCCAAGGCGGCCGCAGCGGCGAGGATCGCTGATCGGCGCATGGGCAATTATTAGGACTCTTAACTGAAGATGTAAATAGGTGAACGCCGCTATGTCGTCGCGGTGTCCCGCAGGACGAGGTCGAGCAGGCCGGCGATGCCCCGCTCGTCGACCACGGCGGCCGGGTCCCGCTCGTACCGGACGAGGGCCTGGCGGACGACCGTGAGCGACGAATCGCGCCGGAGCGCCCACCGGGCCGCCTCCGACTTGGAGCAGTAGGCGTTCTCCACCGCGAAGTGCCAGATGCGGCAGGCGGTGAGAACCATGAACGCGGCGTTCTCGGTGTCGTCGGTGAGCGAACGCCAGGCGGTCAGCCAGTGCCGGCCCCGCGAGATCACCCACTGCGCCGGAATCGGCGCGATCACCTCGGCCGGCGGGGCGCCGCGCAGCGCCCGCCCGTCCGCCCGCGCCATGGACAGCTCGGTGATCAGGTCCGGCGCGGCGGCCACCCGGCGCTCGGCCTCGAACTCGACCGACGACCCGTCGTAACGGCCGACCTGCAACTCCAGCGCGGGCGCCGGGCGCGGTGCACCGGCGGCCGCGGCCGTGACCACGTGCAGGTCGATGCCGGTCGCGTCGCCCACGTCGGCCCCGCGAACCAGATCCTCCAGGGCGGCCGCCTGCGCGTCGGAGATGCCGTCGTCGACCACGACGAGCAGGTCGATGTCGCTGCTCCCGGCACGGAATCCGCCGGCCGCCAGCGAGCCGTGCAGGATGACCGACCGGGTCGCCTCGCCGACGATGTCGGCGACGCGACCGGCGAGCTGTTCAGCCGCGAGCATGCGGCAGTTCTATCAAAAATCAGAGCGTGATCAGGTACGCGGTGAGCACGGCCGCGACGACCATCGGGCGGAGGGTGACGGCAGGCGGGTCCTGGATGAGGACGTGTGTCGCCACCGCCCCGGCCATCAGCAGGAGCAGGATCACGGCCGCGACCGCGCCGACCGGCGTGACGGCGAGACCGATCGCGGTGCCGGCGGCGCAGACGAGTTCGAGACGGCCGATGAACCGCAGCCCGGAGGCGGAGACACCGAGCCGGTCGGCGTGCCGGTGGATGCCCGGGCCGGCGGTCAACTGGGCGACCCCGTGCACCCCGAAGATCGGGATGGCGATGGCGGCGAACAGGAAGTTCATGGCGGTTCGTACCTCCGCGAGCGCCCGGGCAACCTGCACAGTCATGTGCAGGTTAGCTAGTTGCTCAACGGTGTGCAATTTATCGAGCGGATCGCCGCCTCCGCCTCCGCGGCCGGCAGGCCGGCGGCGATCAGGATCGCGGTGCTGGCCCGCACCCCGTCCTCGGTCCACAGCTCGTCGTTGACCGCCTGCAGCAGCGCCAGCGTCATCGCCTGCAGCGCGGCGCCGAGTACCGGCAGCGGCAGGTGGGTGGCGAACCGGCCGGCGTCACGGCCGCGCACCAGCAGCTCCTGCGCCTGCGCCCGGATCGGTTTGAGCAGGTCCCGCAGGCCGCGGATGCCGAACTCCCGCTCGGCCAGCGACATCAGCAACCGGTACTGGTCGCCGGCGCGCCACAGCGTCAGCGAGAAGTCGGCGAGCGCCACCGCCGGGTCCAGCGCGGTGCGGTCGGTGCGGCCCAGCGCCTCCAGCATGTCGGCGGCCGCCCGGTCGGCCAGCCCGGCGATCAGGGCGTCCCGGGTCGGGAAGTGCGCGTAGACCGTGCGCCGGACGACACCGGCGGCCTGCGCCAGCTCGTCCATGCTGGCCTGCGGATTCGCCACCAGCAGGGTGCGCGCCGCCGCCAGGATGCGATCCCGGTTCGCCTCGGCGTCGCGGCGACGGCCACGCCGGGCCGGGGGCACGCTCGGACCGTCTGTTGCCACCGGCTCATGCTCGCACGCGAGCCGTCCGGTCAGCCGGCGCGGTCCGCGGCCTTGGCCCGCAGGCGGCCGATCGCGTACGCCGTGACCAGCGCACCGTCGACCGCGACCAGCACCGCCCCGGCCGGGGAACCGTGCGTCAGGGTGAACGCCGCGCCGAGAGCGAACAGAGCGGCGAGGAGAAACGCTGCCATGGCGCTCACCATGAATGATCGATGCCTCAACGGTTCCGCGATGATGTGACAAACGTATGACAGCGGCCCGTCACGGCTGGTCGATGAGCGTGCGGTAATCGGCCGCCCGCAGCGCCTCGCCGGACAGCCGGCCGTCACCGCGCGGCACCTGCAGCGGCCGCCCGTCCTGCAGGAACGTGACGGCGGCGATGTCGGCGCGTGAGGTCAGCGTGCAGACGATCTGCCCGTACGCGAGGGCCTCGTCGCTGCGGGAGGCGCCCTCCTCGGCCGGGCCCACCTCGACCGCGGCGGTGGTGCTGCCGGGCGGCAGGCTCACCGTCAGCGCGGTGGTGGCCAGCGCCGTGGACAGCCCCAGCGACTGCTCCGCCGGGGTGGGCCCGGCGACCAGCTGGTCGAGCTGCCGCTGCGGGTCGGGCACCGCGTCGACCCGGCGGACCGCCTGCACCAGCCGGTCGTCACGGACCAGGCAGAGCACCTGCGCCACCTCGCCGATCGGTGCGGCCGGCACCGACGAGACCGTGTTGAGCGGGCGCCGGGGCAGCGAGACCGGATGCGGTTCGTCCTGCGCGGGCACCCCGCAGGCGGTGAGCAGGACGAACGCGGTTGACAGGACGGCGACGGCGGGCACGGTTCTCATGGCTGCTCCCCCGGCAGGTCGACGCGGAACCGGGCGCCGCCGCCGGGCCGCTCGGCGACGGTGGCGCTGCCGCCGTGCGCGGCGGCGTGCTCGGCGACGATCGCCAGGCCCAGGCCGGTGCCGTCGGCGTCACCGCGGGAGTTCGCCGCCGGGCCGCGGACGAACCGGTCGAAGATGCCGGCCCGGTCCTGCTCGGCGACGCCGGGCCCGGCGTCGTCCACCTCCAGGAAACCGCGGCCGACCCGGACCGCGACCGGCCCGCCGCCGTACCGCACCGCGTTGTCGAGCAGGTTGCCCAGCGCCTGCTCGACCCGCCGCCGGTCCACCGGCCACGACGAGGGCGTGCCGGGAGCCGTCTCGACCAGGTCGGTGGACAGGCCCCGGGACCGGCAGACCCGCCGGGCCAGCTCGACCAGGTCCACCTGCTCCCGCCGCACCGGGTGGTCGCTGCGGGACAGCTCCAGCAGGTCGTTGACGAGCGCCTGGAACCGGGCCACCTCGGCGGTGACCAGCGTGATCGCCGCACCGGCCCGCTCGTCCAGGCTGTCCCGGCGGTGGTTCAGCACGCTGGCCGCGGCCTCCAGGGTCTGCAGCGGCGAACGCAGCTCGTGGCTGACGTCGGCGGCGAACCGCCGGTCCCGTTCCATCCGGCGGGCCAGCTGGTCGGCCATGTCGTTGAAGGCGGCCGACAGCGGCGCCAGGTCCGGTTCGGTGTCCGGGTCGAGGCGGGTGGTCAGGTCGCCGGCGGCGATGCCGCGGGCGGCGCCGGCCACCGCGGTCAGCGGGCGCAGCGCGTGCCGGGTCACGTACCACCCGACGGCCGCCCCGGCGGCGGCCACCATGATCGCGACGGCGGTGAGCACCAGGGCCAGGGTCTGCAGGGTGCGTTCGAGCTCGCTCAACGAGATGATCTCGTAGAAGGCGGCGGACCCGGTCAGCGGAACGCCGACGATCAGCGCCGGCCGGCCGTCGCGCCGGATCCGCTGGGCGCCCGCCTCCCCGCCCTCGGTCATCTCCTGCAGCGCCCGCGGCACGGCGGTGTCGACGCCCCGGTCGGCGCTGCGCGAGTGCCACTGGCCGTCGAGGTGCAGCAGCACGTACCGGTCGGAGCCGGTGTCCAGCGAGCGCAGCACCTCCAGCACGTCGGGGTCGGCGCCGGCGATGCCCGCGCTGACCACGGCGGCGTCGTAGTAGGTGGCTCGCACGGCGGTCCGCTCCCGCTCGGCGAACAGGGTGTTGCGGGTCGACTCGTACGAGACCAGGCTGATGCAGATCGACAGCACCAGCGCCCCGAGGGCGAAGGCCGCGCTCACCCGGGCCCGCAGGCCGATCGGTCTCACGGCTGCAGCTTGTAGCCCAGGCCCCGCACCGTCACCAGGTGCCGGGGGTTCCCGGACTCCGCCTCGATCTTGTGGCGCAGGCGGCCGACGTGCACGTCGACGACCCGTTCGTCGCCGAACTCGTGACCCCACACCCGCTGCAGCAGCTGCTGGCGGGAGAGCACCAGGCCGGGGTGGTCGGCCAGTTCGCAGAGCAGCCGGAACTCGGTGCGGGTGACGGCCACGGGTTCGCCGCGCAGCCGTACCTCGCCGGCTTCCGGCCGTACCTCGAGATCGCCGAAGGTCAGCACCGAGGTGGCCGGGGTGGCCGGCGGCGCAGCCGCCCGGGCGCGGCGCCGCAGCGCGCGCAACCGGGCGGCCAGCTCCTTGACCGCGACCGGTTTGACGACGTAGTCGTCAGCGCCGGCCTCCAGCGCCGCCACGATGTCGTGCGTGTCGTCACGGGCGCTGACCACGACGATCGGCACGTCATCGGTACGGCGCAGCTGCCGGATGCACTCGTAGCCGTCCATCCCGGGCAGCATCAGGTCGATGAGCACGGTGTCGGCCGGCCGGCTGCGCTGTGCGGCGAGGCCCTCCTCGGCGGTGGCGACGGCGTGCGCCGTGTAGCCCTCGTCCTCCAGGGCCATCGCCAGCGACAGGCGGATCCGGTCGTCGTCCTCGATGAGCAGCACCGCGTTCATACCTCGCATGATGCCCCGCGGGACCGGCGCCGGCCGAGCCGGACCGGCCGGCCGGAGGTTTGTCACGCGATTGTCATGGGCGTGGCAGGAATCCGCAGACCGGGCGGGGCAGGCTGGCCGCTGTCGGTTCCGACCGGAAGGAGTTCCATGACGGCGCACAGCCTGATCACCGCGGTGATCCTCGGTCTCGTCATCGGCGTCGCCGGCCGGATGCTGCTGCGCCGCAGCCGGTCCGTGCCGGTGTGGCTGCCGATCGCCGCCGGGGTCGCCGCGGCTGTGCTGGCCACCGTCATCGCCCGGATGGCGAACACCGAACGGTCCGGCCCGACCGTGGTGGAGATCGCCCTGCAGGTGCTGTTCGCCCTGGCCGGGGTGACCGTGGTGGCGATCACCGCGGACCGCCCGCCGGCCGGCCGGCGGGTCCGGTGACCGCTGCTGGACCTGTCGAGGGAGACCGTCACGGGGCACCGACCGCGGTTCCGTCACGAAAGCGTCATACGGTCGCGGGAAAACCTCCACGAATCCCGGCCACCCTGAACGCGACCCGGCAGCAGTGCGGAGGTGGGATCGTGTGGCCCTTCGACGACGATCCGCGGTTCGACCGGCGGGCCCGGCCCGCCACCAGCCCGGACGTACGGTTGACCTGCGACGTGATCGAGCGGATTCTCGGCGACCCGCGGCTGGCGGGCGAGCGCATCACCGTCGAGGTGCAGAACCGGGTGGTCAACCTGCTCGGCACGGTGAACTCGCTCTACGCCCGCGTGGTCGCCGCCGAGCTGGCCCGGTCGACGCCCGGTGTGCTCGACATCTGCAACCGCCTGCAGCTCGCCTCGATGGAGCGGCCGCGGCCGGACACCTTCGACGAGCTGGTCGCCGGGTGGGGTGACGTGGCAACGGCCCGGTCGGTGCGGCCGGGTGTGCTGGGCACGTCGGCCGCGCTGGTGACGCTCGCCGCGGGTCTGCTGTGGCTGGTCGTGCTGCGCCGCTTCGGCGCCGCCTGAGCCACCCGGCCGGCCGGGTCAGCGCTGCTCGGCCTGCTGGATCGCCCACGCCGCGTTGATCAGCCCGATGTGGCTGAACGCCTGCGGGAAGTTGCCGAGCAGCTCGCCGGTGGCCGGATCCACCTCCTCGGCGAGCAGGCCCACGTCGTTGGCGTGCCCGGCGGCGAGCGCGAACACGGCCCGGGCCTGCTCCGTCCGTCCCGCCATCGCCCACGCCTGGGCCAGCCAGAACGTGCAGAGCAGGAAAGCGCCCTCGTCGCCGGCCAGACCGTCCACACCGTCCTCGGTGCGGTAGCGGTAGACCAGCCCCCGCTCGTCGGTCAGCCGCTGCGCGACGGCCTCGATGGTGGCCAGCATGCGCGGGTCGTCGGCGGGCAGGAACCCGACGATCGCCATCATCAGGTTCGCGGCGTCCAGCGTCGACGACCCGAGGTACTGGGTGAACGCGCCGGCCGCGTCGTTCCAGCCGTCGCGCAGCACGACCCGCCGGATCTCCTCCCTGGCCGCGCTCCACCCCGGCACCCGGTCGCCGGCCCGCAACCGGCCGGCCAGCCGGATCGCCCGGTCCAGCGCCACCCAGCACATCACCTTCGAGTAGAGGAAGTGCCGGGGTTCGCCGCGGACCTCCCAGATGCCCTGGTCGGGGTCGCGCCAGCGGTGGGCCGCCGAGTCCGCCACGGCGATCAGGAAGTCGCGCATGTCGTCGTCCATGTCGGTGATCCGGTCGGCCAGGCGGTGCGCGGCGGCGAGCAGTTCGCCGTACACGTCGATCTGCTGCTGGTTCCAGGCGCCGTTGCCGGCGCGCACCGGGCGGCTGTCGCGCCATCCGGCCAGATGCGGCAGCGTCCGTTCGGTGAGGTCGTGCTCGCCGCCCACCCCGAACATGATCTGCAGCGGCGTGCCGGGGCCGACCGCGGCGGCCGCCGCGGTGGTCATGAAGGCGAAGAAGTCGTTCGCCTCGTCCGGGCAGGCGGCCACCCACAGCGCCTCCATGGTGAAGCTGGCGTCGCGCACCCAGGAGTACCGGTAGTCCCAGTTGCGGGCGCCGCCCACCTGCTCGGGCAGCGACGTGGTGGCCGCCGCGATCACGGCGCCGCTGGGCCGGAACGTCAGCCCCTGCAGCACCCGGCCGCTGTGCTCGACCAGGTCGCGCCACGGGCCGTCGTAGTTCTGGTGCAGCTGCGACCAGGACTGCCACGCCGTCACGGTCTCGGTCAGCCGGGCGGTCAGCCGGTCCGCCGGCCAGATGTGCGCCGGCTGCTCCTCCAGCGTGGAGCGCTGCAGGCCGAAGACGACGACGTCGCCGGCTCGTACGGTGAAGCGCCCGGTCGCCGCCGACTCGGCCAGGTCCAGCCGCACCGGGCTGGACAGCACCAGCCACTCCGCGCCGCCACGGGCGGTCACCCCGCCCGCCACGTGCGAGAGCAGCGGCCGCAGCAGTCCGTACTCCGGGCGGGGCCGGTAGCCGACCTCGACGTCGACCTCGCCGCTGACCCCGGCGACCGAGCGGATCAGCAGGTGCGGCACCCGGGTCCCCAGGTCGTGCCCGCGGTTGTCCGGGCCCATCGCGAGCGCGTCGGTCACCGTCACCGTGCCGGCCGGGGTCCGGAACGTCGTCTCCAGCACGAGGGTGCGGTCGAGGTAGCGGCGGCTGGACACGTACTTCCCGGCCGGGCGGATCGACCAGTGCCCGGCGTCCGGGTCGAGCAGCCGGCCGAAGACCGACGGGCTGTCGAACCGTGGGCAGCACAGCCAGTCCACCGAACCGTCGGCCGTGATCAGGGCCGCCGAGTGGCAGTCGGACACCAGCGCGTGCGCGGCGATCGGAACGTCGCTCATCTGTTCTCCCTCTCCGGCTTCCCCGACGTTCCCATGCCCGGGGGCCTGTTCGGCCCCGGGAGACCCCCGGGCGGCACCCTGGTCCGCGGATTTCGCGCTCCCGCCGGACCTGAGAGTGAAAAACGCGGATCGGCACGTGGTTTCCTGGCGCTTCGCGTGGCCGCTGAGCAGACTCGAAGGAACCAGGCGACCCCGCGCCGAGGATGTGAGTCACCATGAACCAGCCGCATCTGGTGGTGGACACACCCCAGGTCTCCTGCGTCAACGAGCCGGAGCAGCTCGTCACGCAGGTGGTGGTGCGCGGCCCCTGGGACGGCCGGCTGCGTCATCAGGTCGCGCAGGTGCTGCGGGCGGCCGTGGCCGAGACGCCGGAGCTGCTGCTCATCGATCTCGCGGCGCTCGACGATCCGTACGCGGAGTCCGCCTCGACCTGGCGGATCACGTCGCGCTTCGCCGAGCAGAACGACCCGCCGGTCAGCATGGTCCTGTGCGCCGCGGCGCCGGCCCTGCGGCACCAGCTCGCCGCGGAGGTCCTCGGCGAACCCACGCTGACGCAGGCCGGGACCGTCGGCGCCGCCGTAGCGGAGACCCCGCGCCGCGACGCGACTGCTCCCCGCCGGCACCTGCGGCTGCCTCCGTGGCCGAGCGCCTGCGTGCGGGCACGCACGCTGGCCGGGGACACCTGCCTGGCCTTCGGCCTGGCGCACCTGGTCCACCCGGTCCGCCTGACCGCCTCCGAGCTGGTCGCCAACGCCGTCGAGCACGCGGGCACCGACATGGATCTCTGGATCTCGGTCCGCGACACGATGCTGCACGTGGCGGTGCACGACGGCAGTCCGCGGCTTCCCCGTCTGATCGACGCGGCCCACCCGTGGGAGCCCGGTGCGGGGCTGCGGATCGTCGCCGCCGCGGCCACCGCCTGGGGCGCGCTGCCGACGCAGACCGGCAAGATCGTGTGGGCCACCTTCGCGACCCAGCATCGGCCGGTGTCGTGATCGGAGGCCCTGACGACGCGGCCGGGCTGCACCTGAGCGTCCGGTCCGGGCCGGACCGCGTCACGATCACCCTGGCCGGGGAGCTGGACCGGCTCACCGCGCCCCCGCTCGCCGACCTGCTGAGCCGGACGATGGACGGCCGGGCGAGCCACGTGGAGATCAACATGGCCCGGGTCGGCTTCATGGACGCGGGCGGGCTGCGGGTGCTGCTGAACGCGTACCGGCTCGGCGCCGAGCGGGGTGTCACGGTGCGGCTCCACCGGGCGCAACCGCCCGTCGTGTGGATGCTGCGGGCGATGGACGCCGGCATGCTGCTCGGTGACCGCGGCGAGGCCCGGCGGGCAACCGTCAGCGATCGTGATCGGCGGGCCGACGAACGGGACCGCCGCGCCGACGACCGCGACCGGCGGGCCGACGAACGCGACCAGCGCGCCGACGAGCGCGAGGAGCAGGCCGACGACCGTGAGCGGCTGGCGCACGAACGCGACCGGCTCCTCGCCGAACGCCACCGCCGGGTCCGGGAGCACGAGCGGTGGGAGGACATCCGCGAGGATCTGGCCAACATCCGCGACCGGGAGCACGGCGACCCGGACTCCTGAGGGCCCGGTCAGCGCAGGGCCAGCCGCGCGCCGGTGAGCCCGGTTGAGCAGGGATGCCGCAGTAGATCGTTTTACTTGCACTACCAATCGAGTTTCGATAGCTTTTCCGCGTTACTCGATCGGAAGGAGCCGCCGAACTGATGTCGATCTCCGTCCAGGGACTCACCAAGACGTACGGCACGGTGCGCGCCGTCGACGACCTCACCTTCGACGTGGAGGCCGGCAAGGTGACCGGTTTCCTCGGCCCGAACGGCGCCGGCAAGTCCACCACCATGCGGATGGTGATGGGGCTGGACCGGCCCACCAGCGGCACCGCCACCGTCAACGGCCGGCCGTACGCCGAGCACCCCGCCCCGGTGCGCGAGGTCGGCGCGCTGCTCGACGCCGCCGCCATGCACCCGGGCCGCACCGGCCGCGCCCACCTGCGCATCGGGGCCCACGCCAACGGCATCCCCCGCTCCCGCGTCGACGAGGTGCTCGACCAGGTCGGGCTCACCGCGGCGGCCGGCCGCCGGATCAGGGGCTACTCGCTGGGCATGCGCCAGCGGCTCGGCATCGCCGCCGCGCTGCTCGGCGACCCGCGGGTGCTGCTGTTCGACGAGCCGGTCAACGGTCTCGACCTCGACGGCGTCCGGTGGATCCGGGCGCTGCTGCGCGGCTTCGCCGACGAGGGCCGCACGGTGCTGGTCTCCAGCCACCTGATGAGCGAGATGCAGCTGATCGCCGACCGGGTGGTGATCATCGGGCGGGGCCGGCTGATCACCGACGCCGGCATCGACGAGGTGCTGCGCGGCCTCGGCGGGCAACGGGTCCGGGTCCGCACGCCGCGGGCCGGTGACCTGCGCGCGGCGCTGGCCGCCCGGGCCGCCGTGGAGGCCACCGCTCCCGGCGAGCTGGAGGTGACCGGGCTGTCCGCCACCGAGGTCGGCGACCTCGCCCACGAGCTCGGCGCCCCGGTGCATCACCTGGCCGAGGTGGAGCAGTCCCTGGAACACGCCTACCTGTCCCTGACCGAGGGCAGCGTCGACTATCACGGAGCAACCGCATGAGCGCCGCCGTCGTCATCGCCCGTACCGGACGGGCCGAGTGGGCCCGGATCTGGAGCGTCCGCTCCTCCTGGCTCTTCGTCCTGGCGACCGCGGTCGCGGTGCTCGGGATCGGCGCCATCGCCGGCACCGACGCCTCCGCGCCGCCGCCGGGCGCCACCGCCTGGGACGGCAGCCGGCCCTGCGCGCTGTTCGCGCTCTTCGGCATCCTGGCGATGGCCGTGGTCACCAGCACCGCCGACCACGGCACCCGGGGGATCGTGCCGACCGTGCAGTGGACGCCCCGGCGCGGGGTCCTGCTCGCCGCCCGCGCCGGCGTCATCGTCGCCGTCATGACGCTGCTCGCCTCGGTGCTGGTGGTCGTCGCCACCGTGGTGGTGTGGGCGCTCAAGGGCGGGGTCGGGCTGCCGGCCGGCGAGGGCGCCCGCACGGTCGGTGACCTCGCCTTCGTCTACGCGTCCGGCGCGCTGCTCGCGGTCGGGCTCGGCCTGGTCACCCACAGCACCGCGGCCGCCCTGGTCATCGTGATCGCGCTGGTCCTGGTGCTGCCGTTGCTCGTCGCCCAGCTGCCGTTCGGGTGGACCACCGAGATCGCCACCCATCTGCCCGGCTCCGGCGCCCTCTTCCTGATCTTCGGGGAGGGGCCGAGCGACGACATGACCACCACCTCGGCACGGCTGACCATGGCGGTGTGGGCGGTGGCCGCGCTGACCGCCGGCGGATGGCGGCTGCTGCGCACCGACGTGGACAGGTGACCGTCGCCGCATTTGCGGGAGTCCGGGCGACACACCGCGTAAGGTGTCGGCCCGGACTCTTCAGGAGGAAAAGCTCGATGACCGTCTACGGAAGCGGCGGGGTCGACGTGCGCAAGCCGCGGCCGGGCGGGCTGCACCCGGTGGTGCTCGCCCTGGTCGTCACGGCGGCCGTCATCGCCGTCGCGGCGATCGCCTACTGGGCCCTGCGCTCGCCCGCCGACGCCGGCCAAGCAGATCGGGATCATGTACATGATCACGGCC